>JAFDXS010000136.1 GCA_018267795.1 Bacteroidota bacterium
ACCTGACGGAAGCTACCAAGCTGACGAAGGGGAGCATATACGGCAATTTTGAAAATAAGGAAGAAGTTGCACTGGCTGCATTTGACCATAACCTAGGCATTATACAACAAATACTGAGGAGCGAAATAAATAAGCGCGACAGCTATAGGGAAAAACTGCTGGTGTTTGCGACTGTATATGAAGATTTTCTGAAGCACCCATTTCCAGAAGGCGGCTGTCCCATATTGAACACAGCAATTGAAGCTGATGATACACACCCACTACTAAAGAAGAAGGCAAGCGATGCTATAATGAGCTGGAAAAACAGCATAATGCAACTGATAAAAAAAGGTATAGAAGAGGGGGAGTTTGATACAAACGAAGATCCCGAACAAATAGCCCTGAGCATGATAGCACTGATAGAGGGAGCAATAATGATAACAAAAGCCACCGGCAAACTGAACTACAGGAAGATGATACTGGCAACTGTTGAAAAAATGATAAACGAACTTTAAATAATTTTTTAATCAAAAAAATACCAATCGGTATAAAATGAAAACAAGTAATAATACAGTATTGATAATTGGCGGTAGCGCCGGTATAGGCTACGAAATTGCGAAACAATTTGTAAGCCTGGGAAATAAGGTGATAATAACAGGCAGAAGCGAAGAGCGGTTGCAGCAGGCTGCGGCAAGCCTGGGAAATGTGAGGGCCATAAAATCGGATGTGACAGATGCGGAGCATGTGAAACAACTGGTAGCGCGATTAGAAAATGAGTTTCCTGAACTGAATATTGTGATAAATAATGCTGCTACTGCCTTTTTGTATACGCCGGGGAATAATGAAGAAGTGTTTGAGAAAGCGAGTGAAGAAATGTTTGCAAACTACTTATCAGTAGTAAGATTGAATGAATACCTGCTGCCAGCATTTAAACAGAAAAAGGATGCGGCTATAGTAAATGTTTCGTCTATAGTGGCACTGGCCCCATCGAAACGTATGCCAGGGTATGCAGCGAGCAAAGCAGCACTACACTCATATAGCCAGACATTGCGACTGAGCCTGCAGGATAGCAGCGTAAAAGTATTTGAACTGATGCCACCGCTAGTGAATACACAGTTTTCTGAAGGGATAGGAGGTATAAACGGTATAGCGCCAGCAGTAGTGGCGGATGAACTGCTGAAAGCTATGGAAGCTGATAACTATGAAATACATGTGGGCACGACAGCTGATATTTTTGAACTGATGAAGAAATCACCTAATGAGGCACTGGCCGCCGTAAACGCAGGGCGCTAAATTTTTTATCAAATAAAATACCGAACGGTATAATATGGGACTGAGAAAAACGGTGCTGATAGTAACGGTGATAGTAGCTGCTATGATGGAGCTAATAGACACATCGATAGTGAACGTGGCCCTATCGCAAATGAGCGGCAATCTTGGGGCTACGCTTGAAGACACATCGTGGGTGATAACTTCTTATGCTATTGCAAATGTCATTATTATACCGCTTACCAGCTTTCTGGCGGTGAAGCTGGGCAGGCGAAACTATTATATAGGTTCGATAGTGATGTTCACTTTTTTCTCATTTATGTGCGGACAAGCAACTAATATATGGATGCTGGTAGCGTTCCGTTTTCTGCAGGGTATGGGAGGCGGAGCGCTACTATCTGTATCGCAGGCTATAGTGTTTGAATTGTTTCCGAAAGAAAAGCAAAGTATAGCCAGTGCATTATTTGGTATAGGTGTATTTGTGGGGCCGACCATAGGGCCTACATTGGGTGGCTTTATAACAGAATATTATTCGTGGCCATGGATATTTTATATAAATGTGCCTGTGGGTATAATGGTAGGTGTGCTGTGTTATATGCTGCTTGGAGAAGCAATAATAAAACAGAAGGCGGGCAAGATAGACTGGACAGGCATACTACTACTAGCGGCAGGCGTAGGCTCGCTACAAACAGTGCTGGAACGAGGAGAGGCTGAAGACTGGTTTGCAACAAAATATATACTATGGCTAAGTGTAGTGGCAGTGCTAGGTATCATACTATTTATATGGCGGGAGACGACTGCTAAAGAGCCTGTTGTAAACCTTCATGTACTGAAGAGCAAGAACCTAAGCATAGCAGCAGGGCTGACATTTATATCCGGGGTAGGGATGTTTTCTTCTGTTTTTTTAACGCCCGTATTTGCACAGCGATTGTTAAATTTTACTCCGTCGCAAACGGGCTTATTGCTACTGCCGGGCGCGCTACTTGCTATAGTAGGGCTAATAATATCGGCAAGGCTGATGCAAAGAGGGCTGTCGCCTGTGCTGCTGATAGCAATGGGGCTATGCCTGTTTGCATTGTTTAGCTGGCAAATGTCGCGGCTGAACCTACAGGCGAGTGGAATTGATATTTCTACAGCATTGATATGGCGCGGGGTTGGGCTAGCAATAATTACAGTACCACTTACTGCACTTGCAGTGAGCTCGCTAGATGCTAAAGATGTGCCCCAGGGAGCAGCGCTAAATAATATGATGCGACAATTGGGTGGCTCCGTAGGGCTGGCAATGATAAATACCTACCTGGCCAATAGGAATGCCAATCACAGAAGCGACCTGGTAAGCAGGATAAATGCTGACAATACACTGGCTACCGAACGCCTGCACCGCTACACGCAATATTTTGCAAGTAAGGGTGCAAGCATTAATGATGCACAACACAAAGCGCTGCAACTGCTGGATGCAGGCGTGGTGAAACAAAGCAACCTATTGAGCTTTATGGATGCCTATATGCTGATAGGTGCGATATTCCTGCTGGCGATACCACTGTTACTCCTTACCAGGAGAAAGAAAGGGCAGGCACCTGCTATAATACTTGCTGATCACTAATAGAAGTCATTGTCCTTTCGGGCGATATTTAATCTGAAGCCACCATAGAAATAGGTAGTAGTTTGATCGGGGTACATGCCATTATCGTAAGCGAAACGGCGATGTGTGACACCGAGATCAAGGAAAAGGTTAGGGCGGAGCTCGTAGGAGGCATTTACATTGAGCAAGGCGCAGTTTGTCTTTACACCGTTTATAAGGCTGACACCAAAATCTGCAGGCCTGTTGAGATAGCTTTGGAAGATATTGCCGCCGTAGTCTGAAGAGCCGGTATCTACACCCTGAACATAATACATGCCTTTGACAGAAAGATATAAGTGTTTAACCGGTTGATATTTTGCTACTCCTATAAGCTGTATAAAATCGGCCCCGAGTGGGTTGGCGAGCGGCTGATTGTAGTTAGTATAGTTGGCAATAGTGTCATTGTGCGTGTAAGTGTATGGACGTGTAACATTCAGCTCTAACTGGAGATCGAGATTTTTTACAGTAAAGGCATCGAAATATTTGCCACCTAATTGTAATGCCCATTTATTAGCCCAATAGCCATCGTGAGAGAAGAAGTATTTGGAAGTAAACTCATCGAGCAGGAACTGGCCATAGAACTGTAAATGACGAGCTGCTATAGCCTTGAAGTCTATGCCAATATGCTTTTTATCGGGGCTACCCATGGACTGCTCCATAGAGCCAAGGAATATGATAGGATTGAGGTAGCGGAACTCGTAACGGTCGGGGCGATCGAAAATAATAGATTCGAATACACCTACATTAAGCCAGCGTGTAGCATTGATACTAAGGTGGTGCATGGTGGCATACTTGTGTGGTATGCGGGCATCAAGGCCGGAACCATGCTGAGGAGTTAGCTCAAGGTAAAGGTTCTCATAATTAAGCTTCCAGATACGTGTGGTGAGACGTAAGAAGGGAGAGCTGGCAGAGAAGTCGCTAAGGAAAGTGCTATTGATACCGTCGCCGAGGAACTGCTTGTCGTAGCCAAAGGTGGCATTTAAATGATCTTTGATAACTGCGAAATCGAAATAGCCTGTTGCGAGCAGATAATCGTAATGGCCTGTTTCTTTACCCAGGAAATAATCTCCACCGGGGATAGCAGTATGATTCTGTATCCATGAGTTAACAAAAGATACATCACGCTCCTGATTGTCTGTAACGAAGGTGTAGAAGCCTATGCGTTTTGATATCCAGCCACGAGCTTCGAAACCACGAGCGCTCCAGAAAAGGAGATTAGAATTGTTTTGTTCGCGGTATAGCTCGGCACTGATAACAGGGTTGATAACCAGGAAAAAATTGTCGGTGTGGACGTGAATGAAATCGAACTTCTTTTTATAAAAAGTATTGAACCAGGGATGTTTTGAATCTTCAGCGCCGTCTTCATTTGCTGCCCATTCGCCGTTTTCTGATACCATGCGGCTGATATTGCTACGGTCGATAGCAGAGAGGCCTATATAACGGGCATTGTCGCCTTGCTGTGAGAGGAAATCTACGGCCCTGCTGCGCATTTCCGGCTTATTGAAAAGGAATAGACTATCTGATAGCCTGCCACTGCGGGTTTCAAGCCTGTCCAACAAATGATAATCTTCAGTATTGAGCGGGAGGTAAGTGGTTTGCGCACGAAGTACGAGTGTTAATACTGTTAAAATTATGGAGAGTAGGACGGCTTTTTTCTGCATAGACTATCTTTTCTAAAGCGGTATGCGCTAAATTGCTGCAAAAATAGCGTTTATAGCTATCTGTTTTATATGTCGCAGATATTAATAAGAAATTCGGCCGTAGTAAACGAAGGTGAAATAAAGTATAAAGATGTACTAATATCTAATGGCCTGATAGAGAAAATAGAAGACAGCATAACACCTAAGGGTAATGTGCGGGAAATAGATGCAACGGGCCTGCACCTGCTGCCCGGTGTGATAGATGACCAGGTACACTTTCGTGAGCCGGGACTGACACACAAGGCTACCATAGGTACAGAGGCGCGCGCTGCAGTGGCAGGCGGTACTACCACCTTTATGGAAATGCCTAATACAAACCCGCCGGCGCTGACACAGGAAATACTGGAGGAGAAATATGCAATAGCAGCAGCTACATCTGTAGCTAACTACTCTTTCTTTATGGGTGTGGCAAATGATAACAGTGATGAGGTGCTGCGCACCAACGATCGGAAACGTGATGTGTGCGGTGTGAAGATATTTATGGGATCGAGCACGGGGAACATGCTGGTAGACAACTACCTGACGCTAAATAAAATATTCTCTGAATCTGAATTGCTAATAGCTACGCATTGTGAAGATGAACGAGTAATAAAAGCAAACAAAGAAAAATACCCAAATGCGGACAATGCATCGTACCACCCGTTGATACGCGATGTGGAAGCCTGCTTTGAAAGCTCATTCTCTGCAGTGCAACTAGCGAAGAAATATAATACGCGCCTGCATATACTGCATATATCTACCGCAAAAGAGCTGCAGTTATTTACCAACATGTTCCCGCTGAAGGATAAGCGCATAACATCGGAAGTGTGTGTGCATCATTTGCACTTTACTGCGGATGACTATGCTACCTATGGTAACCTGATAAAATGCAATCCTGCAATAAAGGCAGCAGAGAACAAAAAGGCGCTATGGGAAGGACTGCTGGATGACAGGCTGGACATAATAGCTACTGACCATGCACCGCATACCTGGGAAGAAAAGCAACAACCCTACCAACAGGCACCGGCGGGTGTGCCGCTGGTGCAGCACGCACTGCTGCTGATGCTGCAATATGTAAAGGAAGGACGACTGAGCATAGAAAAAGTAGCAGAGAAAATGAGCCATGCACCTGCGCAATGCTTCCAGATAAATAACAGAGGGTATATACGCGAAGGATACTATGCTGACCTGGTGCTGGTGAATATGGCCCAAAGCTATACGGTGAGCAAACAAAATATATTGTATAAATGCGGATGGTCGCCATTTGAAGGGCATAGCTTCCCTGCAACAGTTAACTATACATTGGTAAATGGCAATGTGGTATATGAACAAGGAAAGATAAATGATACCGTGCGCGGGCAAAGACTCACATTTGACAGGTAATGCATAATGACAAAACCACATTAAAGGACCTTTCGATATTCAGCGCGGAGCCAGGTGGTGGCGTGTTCGGCCTTATAGACCATACACATACGCAGGCTGGCAGAGATGCACTGCGACAGCATATACAACACCCACCGGCAAAGCCGGAACAACTGCTGCAAATGCAGGACACTATAAAGTTCCTGACGAGGCATGGAGATAAATGGCCAACTACCATATCTAATGGCACGCTGGTGATGCTTGAAAAATTTTATGAAGCTGCAGATACTGTATCGGCACCACCGACGGGCGTTACGCGCATGCTAAGTTCTTTTTTTCAGAAGCTGCTGAATAAGAACGAATATTTCTATACACAGTTTTCTTTATCTCATTTATCAGACCTTTTCAGAGGTTGTATCACACTTACAGCGATGCTGCAACTGGATGATGTACCGGTATTACTAAAAAAAGAACTGGAGCAAATTCAGGGCGAGCTACAACACCGACTGGTAGATGAAATAGTAGCAACAGAGAAAGATGCGCCCTATGCAGTGATAGCGAGGCTATGCTATGAAGCAAGACGGGAACTGAAAAACAGAGTGCAGCGGCTGGAGCACCACTATGCACGGCTGGATGCATGGCAGAGTATGGCAAAAGCAAGTGTGCGGCAAAAGTGGGTGTTCCCTGAATTGCTGACCCAAACACCAATATGTTTTAAGGCAGAAGGATTATATCATCCATTGCTGGAGCAGCCGGTTTCTTATGATATACATTTCAG
>JAFDXS010000137.1 GCA_018267795.1 Bacteroidota bacterium
TTTACAGAAAAAAGTACATCTTGAACTGTTTGTAAAAGTAAGACCGAAGTGGCGGGACAACGAAAATTACTTACGCGAGTATGGCTATAATTAATGAACATAAGGCCATAATTCAACCATTAAACCCTATATGGTATCAACCCTGTGTGCCACAAATGGAAATGCTGCGGCTGGACCTCATACATCCTGTTATCTCCGGTAACAAATGGTTTAAGCTAAAGTATAACCTTGAAACCGTTCTGGAGAAAGGATATAAAAATATATTAACTTTTGGCGGCGCTTATTCCAATCACCTGGTAGCCACTGCCGCAGTAGCAAAAGAATATGGTATTGGCTCTATAGGCATTATACGGGGCAATTATGCCAAGAATAATCCTACTGCTACGCTGGACGAATGCAGGGCACTAGGCATGCGATTACTATTTGTAGGATGGGAAGAGTATGCGAGGAAAACGGATGAAGCATGGCTTAATGATCTTGTAGCAGAGTTTGATACGCCATACGTAATACCAGAGGGCGGTGCTAATGATGCAGGCAGGCGTGGAGCAGAAGATATAGCTAAGCTAATACCGGAAACATATAGTCACATTTGTGTATCCGCAGGTACAGGCACTACGCTCATAGGCCTTAGGAATGCATTGCCTGCTGCCCAAAAGATACTGGGCTTCGTGCCTATGAAAGAAGGCAGTTATATAAAGGAAGAGATAGAACCACATTTGCGCGTGAAGGAAAACTGGCAGCTTTTTGATGAGTGGCATATTGGTGGCTTTGGCAAGTGGAATAATAAGCTCCTGGCATTTATGAATAACTTTTACCGTATTAATAATATTCCGCTTGACATTATTTATACCTCTAAAATGATGTATGGTCTTGATGAGCTGCTATTGGGCCGGTATTTCCCTGACTATGCCAGGATACTATGCATACACACCGGGGGCCTGCAAGGCAACTCATCTGTGCAGGACTTCCTTTCGTACTAAATCCATTTTAGTATTATTTTACAGCTTTAATATATCTGATGACAGACATCTCGCCAAAGAAAGGCAACCGCCTTACCATATATATTATTATCGCGTTGATAGCCGGTATTATCCTTGGCTTTTGGCTAAACAAAGGTTATGTGCATACCGAAAATGAAAGCATTGCGAAAAACACTGCTGCCATAAGCGCTATACAAAAGCAACTGAACAATATTATTGATACTAATAGCATAAGCTATAAAGTGCTTGCTGCCGAAAAGGGAAAATTGACAGCAACTAAAGACCTAGCAATAGTAAAACGCGATGACCTTCTTGAGCCTTTCTCCATACTTGCAGATATATTTCTGCGGCTTATAAAAATGATAGTTGCACCTCTGGTGTTTACTACCCTGGTAGTGGGTGTAGCAAAGCTTGGCGACATAAAAGCTGTAGGGCGTATAGGCGGCAAGACTTTATTATGGTTCTTTGCCGGTTCATTTGTTAGCTTGTTTATAGGTATGCTGCTCGTTAATTTCTTTAAGCCCGGCGAAGCAATGCATTTACCACTGCCGGATGTGACAACAGATGTAGGGGTAAAAACAAATTCTTTATCATTAAGAGAATTTCTCTATCACATGTTCCCCAGCAGCCTTTTTGATGCTATGGCGAGGAATGAAATATTGCAGATAGTAGTATTTGCGCTCTTCTTTGGCGTGGCTACAGCTGCTATTGGCAAAAAAGGAGAAATAGTAATACAGGCCATGGATGCCATAGCTCATGTGATACTGAAGATAACCGGTTATGTAATGAATTTCGCACCTTTTGCAGTATTTGGCGCCATGGCAGCCGTAATAGCAAAACAAGGCCTTGGCATACTGCAAACCTATTCCATATTCATCATTGAGTTTTACCTGGGCTTACTCATATTGCTGTGCATATTATTATTAGCAGGCTCATTCTTTATAAAGGGTAGGGTTCTCACCTTAATGCAGCGCATACGTGAGCCCGTTATTATAGCATTTAGTACCACCAGCAGCGAAGCTGCTTTCCCTAAAACGTTGCTTGAGCTGGAGCGCTTCGGTTGCAATGAGAAGATCGTAAGCTTTGTATTGCCACTCGGTTATTCATTCAATCTTGCAGGCTCTATGATGTATATGACCTTTGGTACATTGTTTATAGCCCAGTGCTATGGTATACATTTGGGCACAGCCACGCAGATAACAATACTAATGGTACTCATGCTTACCAGCAAAGGGGTAGCAGGTGTGCCACGTGCTGCTCTTGTGGTAATAGCAGGCACACTCGTCACATTTAAGCTGCCTGAAGCAGGCCTTGCCTTGCTATTTGGTATCGATCCTTTGTTAGATATGGGCAGGGCTGCGATGAATGTGATAGGAAATAGTATAGCTACTGCTGTAGTAAGTAAATGGGAAGATGCTTTAGAAGAATGATATTGTTATAATATAATCACATACATGTCTTTAGGCCATAGATGTGTGTATTTTTTCCTATTTTCACCCTTTAAGTAATTATAATGCAGCATTTAATTGAATTATTCAAACATTTAACGGACGCAACATGGATAACGGACCACGGTGGCCTGTATATTGTTATGTTCATCATATTCGCTGAAACCGGCTTGTTTGCTGGTTTCTTTTTACCTGGCGATTCTATCTTATTTATCAGCGGTATTATCATTCGTAGTTCTCAATCTCCGTTTGGCAATGACTTTTTGAATCTCGTTTACTGGATACTTTTAATAACTATATGTGGTGTAATAGGAAATATAGTAGGCTATTGGTTTGGTAAAAAGTCGGGGCCTGTATTATATACACGAAAAGACACATTGTTGTTTAAACGCAAACACCTGGTGCAGGCGCATGAGTTCTATGAGAAACGCGGCGGTGCTGCTATTATCCTTGCTCGCTTTCTGCCAATCGTACGCACATTTGCTCCCATAGTAGCTGGTATTGTTGATATGAATTATAAGAAATTCATTTCCTATAATATTATAGGCAGCATTGCATGGGTTACCAGCATGGTAATGATAGGCTATATAGTGGGCGATAATGCATGGGTAAAGAATAATCTTGATAAAATTGTTATTCTTTTAGTGTTGGTCACTACTGCTCCGGTATTGTTCAAAATGTTCTTCGGCAGAAAGAAAATATCTACTGATAATACTACAAATCAATAGCATACATGCAGCAAAATAAAACTGTATCACTATTAAGTATTCCCGTACTTGTTGCAGCGCTTGGTTATTTTGTAGATATATACGATCTCTTACTTTTTAGTATCATAAGGGTAGATAGTCTTAAAGGGCTTGGCCTGAGCAAAGCATTGATTGACACTCAAGGTAAAGCCATCATTAGTTATCAAATGTATGGGCTGCTTATAGGCGGCATTATCTGGGGTATGTTGGGGGATAAGAAAGGACGATTGAGTGTACTTTTTGGTTCCATCCTATTGTATTCTCTTGCAAACATTGCTAACGGCCTGGTACAAAATGTATCGCAGTATGCCATGTGCCGCTTCATTGCCGGTATAGGCCTGGCAGGCGAACTGGGCGCGGGTATTACGCTGGTAAGTGAGCTGATACCAAAAGAAAAACGTGGGGTAGCTACTTCTATAGTTGCAGGTATTGGCCTCAGCGGTGCTATAGTAGCTTATTTTATAAAGGTTTCTTTCGACTGGCGGGTATGCTACTTCATTGGTGGTGGTTTGGGCTTCACGCTTTTATTGTTGCGTGTGAGTGTATTTGAGTCAGGCATGTTTAAAAGCATTGAAAAAAGCGGTGTAAGTAAAGGCAATTTTTTAATGTTCTTTACCAATGGCAGGCGCTTTAAGAAATATCTTCTAAGCATTCTCATAGGTCTGCCTACCTGGTATGTGATAGGTGTGCTTATTACTTTTTCTAAAGAGTTTGGTGAGCAGTTTGGTATTAAGGAACCTATAGACGCAGGTAAAGCGGTTATGCTTGCCTATGTAGCTATATCTATTGGCGATCTGTTAATTGGTTTTGTAAGCCAGTGGCTGAAGAGCCGAAAGAAAGCGCTCTATATATTCTATATTATCACTTTTATAGGGCTTATCCTTTACTTCTGCCAGTATAATGGCACGGCCACAGGCATGTACCTGATATGTATGCTGCTGGGCTTTGGTACCGGCTTCTGGGCCATATTTGTTACTATGGCCGCTGAGCATTTTGGTACTAATCTGCGCGCTACTGCAGCTACTACTGTGCCTAATATGGTGCGTGGCTCTCTGCCGCTTATCATTATTCTGTTCAATGCCCTCAAGCCTTCATTTGGTTATATAACGGCAGCTGCTATTACGGGTATAGTAGTAATGATTATTAGTACTGTTTCAGTAGTTATGACAGAAGAAACATTTGGCAAGGATTTGAACTTTATAGAGCAATAATTGTTACTCTCTATATATTATGAACTTATTCGATTCTGTAAATAAAAGCTATTCGTATGCAGAGTTTATGCAGCTAATGGAGCTATTGGTTGCTGAAGGAAAAACTACGGGCCCTGCACAAACAGAATCTCTTATATTCTATACAAAGTTGAACCTGCAACGCATGCGCCGCTGGGAAAAGACTTTCCAGTTACAGGAAGTACTTGCTAATAAGGTGAAAATAGTAAAGCCACAAACCTGGTGGCTAATAACAGAAGCATGGTGTGGAGATAGCGCGCAGACACTTAGCGGTATGCAAAAAATGCAGGAATCATCCTTAGGAAATATTACACTGAAGATCATAATGCGCGATGAGAATCTTAGTATTATGGACCAATATCTCACAAACGGCACACGCAGCATACCAATATTAATATCGGTTGATAAACAAGGCAACGAGCTATTTCACTGGGGACCACGCCCTGCGCCTGCTCAAAAAATAATAATAGATTGGAAAGCAGACCATGCAGGCAGAAGCTATGAGGATATAGAAAAAATACTGCACACCTGGTATGCGCAGGATAAAGGGCAAACGCTGCAGGAAGAATTTCTCTCTATTTTAGATGTATAGCAATAGCTTGTAGTTTCTATATTTGCTCTTATGTCATTGCTAAGGGATATAGAGTCGAAGAGAATAGCTTTTATAATTTGTTTATCAGGCTTTATATTAAATCTCATTGCTTATTATCCCGGCTTCATGTCGCCGGATAGTCTTGACCAATATCAACAATCTGTTAGTGGCATCTACAATGACTGGCATCCACCCATCATGTCTGGCCTTTGGCATTTATTCAACTATATATATGCTGGCCCTTTAATGATGTTATTGTTTCAGCTATTCATGTTCTGGCTTAGCATCTACATCTTATTTACATCAATTAAAGGCATAGCGTGGAAACTATCCATACTGCTGCTTGGCCTTGCACCATTCATTCAAAATTTTGCAGGCTATATCATTAAAGACGTGCAAATGTCTTATGCGTGGTTATTGACCTCAGCTATTATATTTCGTTCCATTATTGGTAATCGAAAACTCTCAGTATCAGAAGCGATAGTCTGCATTGCACTCATTATCTACGCTACATGGATCAGGCAAAATGCATTGCCTGGCTCATTACCATTTTGTTTTTTATGGGTATGGCTTGTGTTTAGAAATCGTTCAAACAGATTCAGACTCACTGCTTCAGTTATTTTAATCGCTCTGCTAGCTTACCTCCAGTTCCCCTTCAACTATAAAATATTTCATGCCGAAAAAACATACCCCGAAACAAAGCTATACCTGGAAGACATAACAGGCATCTATGCCAAAACAGGCGATAGCTACTATACCCCTTATATACTAACTGGTCCTGTCTTCGATACCAATAGATTAAGGCTAGGCTATATTCCAGCAACATTTGATGATCTGTGGGATACACACGGTGGCGAAGAATTATTACCGGATATGGACGACAGCAGTGTAAAGGATCTGCAAAAATCCTGGAGGCATGCAATTATAAAACATCCCCTTGTTTATTTCAATAATCGTCTGGAAGGTTTCCTGTATTATCTGCGTGTGAAAAACAGAACACCGCTGCATTATTACTATCCGTATATCGACCCTAATACGTACGGTTTTGTTTTCAAACCTAATATCATTTCAAAATTAATGCTGCAACCTATCGCGTTCCAGAAGGACATGTTTTATATGCGCCCCTGGTTCTGGTTTCTAATTTCTTTTGTATTACTGCTATTTATTAGGGGATTTAAGAACAAAGTTTATAAGCAATATTACATACTGCTTGTACTATCAGGCCTACTATACTTGTTACCGCAATTTTTAGTTTACCAGACAGATACAGACCTCAGGTACTTTTATTGGAATTGCCTTGCGCCTGCGCTATGTATTTGCATACTGATAGCCGATAGGAAACAATTAAAAGCTGCTGTATAAAAATGGCGGACTATATAGCCCGCCATCAAAATATCAATGTGTTGAATTATGCTAATTCTTCCTTATAAACCTTTATCTCATTGTACACCGTATCACGTTCCACAGGTATTTTACCTACCGCCGTTATCAGGTCACAAAGGTCTTCCGTGCTCATAGATGGTGTTTGTTCTTCTGAGCCTGCCATTGAGTATATCTTGGTAGTATCGTCTATGGTACCGTCCAGGTCATTAACACCAAATGAAAGCGTAAGCTGTGCAGATTGACGGCCCAGCATCGGCCAGTAAGCCTTCAGGTTGCGGAAATTATCCATGAATATCCTCGAGA
>JAFDXS010000138.1 GCA_018267795.1 Bacteroidota bacterium
ATATCATCATTCAGCGGATGCTTAGGGAATGCAGATGAAAGGCTATCTAATAAAGTCTCTGCTTCTTTATCCTTATTCTGGAATAACAATAAATCGGCATGGGCAAAACGTAAGAGGGGCACATAGTTGCTGTCAGGCCCTATATTTTCGGTAATGAGTACAGAAAGATATAAGGCATCATTAGCTATTAGCTCTGTAGTAGAGGCCTTGAGTATAGATAGCTGGTATTGTGCCCAATTGAAATCGCCGCGATAGTAGGCAAGCTTTGCATTGCGGAAGCGTGCATCCTCACCCAATACGTCTTGTTTAAAATCTTTTTCTACCTGGCTATATGTAAGTGATGCATCCCATATTTTGCCTACCAGTATATAGTAATCGCCCGCCTGCAATTTGCAGAGTGCAGCAAAATCTTTTCTTGCGTTTGGCTGTTCTATTGCCCTGTTTAATATATCTATGCCTTTCTGCGGATTGTTGGCATACTGTGCTTCCAATGTGGCATAGTCGCGTACAACGTCAGCGCTATAGTATTGAGGGAACTCCGTAAGGAAGTCCTCATATTGCTTTGCAAGGTCTGCTACCTGCTGCTGTGTATATGCAGGGTTGTTTTCTATTTGCAGCATACCTGCGCTCAGGCGTTCACTTTTTGCCAGCGGGTAATATTCAGTTGTCTTTCCTTTCTCTATTACTTCGTCATAAGCTTTTACGGCTATGTCGTAGTGTTTTTCCTTCAGGGCTGTACGGGCAAAATCTATCATGCGGCGGCCATTCTCTCCATTGCGGGCATCGAGGGCTTCCATTTGTATCAGTGCCCCTTCCCAATCGTTCTTCTGAGTATATAGCCAGGTAAGCAACTCGGGGTACACTGTGTTTTCGGGCTGCTGATTTATTTTTTTTATTAAAGCTTTTTGAGCCTGCTGCATTTTCTTGCTGTCAGTACCCAGTAGCTCCAGTAACATAGTCTTGGTATTGTCGAGGCCACCAAACTGTATAGCTCCGCCTTCCATCAGCACGTCCAGGGCCTTATCCATATTCCCCATTTTTGAATAGAGCTTTGCCAGGGGGCCTGAATAGAGATACGGATTACCTATTATGTCCTTTGAACGCTCATATGTTTGCAAGGCATACTGGTCTTTGTTCATCAGCATAAATGCGTTGGCCATCTGCTGCGTGAGCATGTCATCGCCATTTATATACTGTATGGCAAGGCCGTATTGCTCATCTGCTTTTTTGCCTTTGCCCTCAGCATCATACACACGACCAAGGTCGATATATAAAAGCGAATTCCTGGGGTTGAAGCTAAGCTGACCTTCTACTAATTTTTCAGCGTCTTTATATTTTTTTGCCTGTATGAGCGTATTTAAATAATCTTGGTAAATGGATATATCGGAAGGATTTTGCTGGTACAGTTTCCTGAAGATATCTAAAGCCTTATCATAGTCCTTATTCGCTGCATAATCCCTTGCCTGCAATACAGGAGCCGTTGCCTCAGGGGCAGCGCCCATCTGGGCTATGCTTTCACAGGGCAGGTATATAGAAGCGCCAAGCAGTACAATTATCAGCCTAACTATCCTCAGGTTCATTTACATCATGAATTTATACTACACAATTTACGTTATTTTTTGCCGGCACGGACGTAGTGAAATGCATTGCCATCGAACTGATAAATAAGATAATCGCCCAGGAAAACGCCGTCTTTCTTGATGATAGGCACATATATATACTTCATGTCTTTGCTAAAGGTGACCGGCTGGGTTTTAACATAAGGTTTGTTAAAAGAAGATAGATCGTACCTATAGCCCGCGCTGGACTGCGCATCGCCGCCTATGAAAAATATTCTTTTTGCTTCGAAGTATTCGTCATTTATATCGTAGGCGTAATACCCCTGGTACCGGTTCTCCAGCTGATATTCGTCTTCGGTGTGTACGAGATATAGTGTCTGCCCATTTTTGGTATGCAGCGTAATAATATCAGATACTATTGTGCCTTTGTCATACAGGTTGCCACTCATAAAGGTGTTGGCCTTGTACATGAGCATAGCATTTCTATACCTGATAGGGCCGGTGAAAGTTACATTCCAGACGAAGGTGCGGCATAGTGTATCAGCAGAAGTATGTATTTGCATACCGGCGGCTTTCAGCTTTTTGAAGTCGTAAGTAAGCATGTACTCAAGGTTGTTGTGCTGCATTATAAAATCGCGCAGGTGTTGGTTAACAGCATATAATGAATCGAGATTGCTCTTGATTTTTTGCTTGCGCCAGTAGTCCATTTTTTTCAGAAAGCTTATCATGGTGCTTTCTGCTTTTTGAGCGTCAGCCAGTTCAGTGTCCTGGGCAAAAGTGATATTGCTGCTAATGCATATAATAGCTAACAGGAGTAAAACGAAAGAGTTTATTTTATTTCTCATTATGATCGTAAACGAATTTACCCGTCAAAATAAATAGAAAGCTTCTTAATAGCTTAATTTATTTTGACTGTTGGGTTGTAGTTGTGCCTGTTAATTCCTCAAAGGCTTACCTGTCTGTAATATACTCTGCAAGCGTTCCAATGTTTTCTTTTGTCCGCATAGACTAAGGAAGGCTTCGCGTTCCAGGTCGAGCAGGTATTGTTCGCTTACCAGTGTTGGTTGTGACAGATCGCCACCGCACATAACATGAGCCAGCTTTTCTGCAATGAATTTATCATAATCGCTGATGTACTTGCCACGCCACATACCATGTATGCCAGATAGTAAACCACCAAGTCCGCCACGGCCCTGCACCTTTACGTCGTTGCGTGCAGCAGGCTGCGTATATCCTTTATCGCTTAGCAATAATACTTTGCGTTTGGCATCGGCAATGCGCCTGTCGGGATTAATAGAAATACTATCAGTTCCGGGGCGTAATACAAAATTGCTAAAGGCTTCATGCGCTGAGGTAGATACTTTTGCTGTACCTACATTAATAAATAATTGCTGCAGGTAGTTTACCTCTACATCTTCCTTTATATTCCTGTCGCTGGCGCGCACTGCCATTTCTTTGGTGCCGCCACCGCCGGGTATCAGGCCTACACCTACTTCCACCAGACCTATATAGCTTTCTGCTGCTGCTTGTACAGCATCTGCATGCAGGCACATTTCGCAGCCACCACCCAGTGTAAGGCCATGAGGGGCTACTACCACGGGTATGCTGCTGTAGCGCAGGCGCATAGTGCCTGCCTGGAACTGACGGATGGCAAAATTCAGTTCATCATATTCCTGCTCGGCTGCGTACATGAATATTAAGCCAACATTGGCGCCCGCACTGAAGTTGGCACCGCCATTGGCTATTACAAGACCTTTGTATTTTTCTTCTGCTATGCCTATGCTCTTCTGCAAGCCTTCCAGCACTTCACCGCCTATGCTGTTCATTTTAGTGTTCCAGCGCAGGGCTACTACATCATCACCTATATCGTATAGCTTGCAGGCTGAGTTTTGCCATACCACTTTTTCATCCAGGTGCTCCAGCAATATGAATGAGCCGGCACCCGGTATTACTTTGTAAGACTGGCTTGGTATGTCATAATATTTACGTTGGCCATTTTCTGTTTTATAGAAAGTTGTGAAACCCTTTGCAAGCATCTGTGGCACCCAGTCAGCTACTGCAAAGCCAGCGGCCTTCATGTCTTCCAGCACCTTTGCCACACCCAGCGCATCCCAGCTTTCGAACGCGCCTATCTCCCAGCCAAAGCCTGCTTTCAGGGCATCATCTATTTTGTATAGTTCATCGGCTATCTCAGGAATGCGGTGTGATACATAAGCAAAAAGCAGATGATGGAATAACCTGTAAAATTCACCTGCTTTATCCTGTCCCTTGTATAATACCTTCAGGCGTTGCGCAAGGTCATCTATTGGTTTGGCTGCTTCTATAGTAGCAAACTTTGATTTCTGTTTGGGGCCATATTCCATGGTCTCCAGGTTCAAAGTCTGTATTTCAGATTTCTTTTCATCGCCTCTTGCTTCGGGGGATTGAGGGAACGGAACTCTTACTTTTTTGTAGAAACCCTGGCCTGTCTTATCGCCCAGCCATTTATTTTCTACCATCTTCTGGAGGAAAGGCGGTAGGGTAAAAATATCTTTAGCCTCGTCATTAGGTGCGTTTTCAGGTAAAGCCTTCGCTACATGCACTAATGTATCTAAGCCCACTACATCACCTGTGCGGAAAGTAGCAGATTTAGGGCGACCTAATATTGGTCCCGTGAGTGAATCGATCTCATCGACATTCAATCCCAACTGCTGCATGGCCTTGAATACAGCCATAAAGCCGAAGACACCTACGCGGTTGGCAATGAATGCAGGCGTGTCTTTGCAGAGTACCGTAGTCTTACCAAGGAAACGATCACCATAGTCCATCAGGAAGTCTATTACTTCCGGTTTGGTTTTAGGTGCAGGTATTATTTCGAGTAAACGTAAATAGCGCGGAGGATTGAAAAAGTGCGTACCACAGAAGTTTTGTTGAAAATCTTCGCTGCGGCCTTCGCTCATCAGGTGTATGGGAATGCCTGATGTATTGGAAGTAATAAGCGTACCCGGCTTGCGGAGCTTATCTATTTTTTCGAATAATTGCTGTTTTATGTCAAGACGCTCTACCACAACTTCCAATACCCAGTCGCAACCAGCTATCAGGTGCAGATCATCGTCGATATTGCCGGTACGTATAAGAGAAGCAACTTTTGGTGTATATACGGCAGCGGGTTTGCTCTTTAAAGTAGCCTGGAATGCATCATTTACTATGCGGTTGCGCACCTGTTTGTTTTCCAGTGTAAGGCCCTTGGCCTTTTCGGCATCTGTAAGGGCAGGGGGCACAATATCAAGCAGTATAACCTGTACGCCAATGCCTGCAAAATGACAAGCAATACGGCTTCCCATAACTCCACTGCCTATAACGGCTACTGTACGAATGGCACGATTCATAAGAACAATCTTTTAAACAACACAATTTATTGAAAAAACAGGCAGCAATGAAGGGTGATTTATAAAGCTTAATAATGGAGCTATTTAAAAATCGCGTGATTGCTGCAATAAATTGACTGTTCATGAGGAAGCTCATGAAAGATATGAATGAAAATATGTAAGTGAGAAAGTATTGATAAAGGGCTGGCGAAACAATGTATAGCCCATGCGCTACATTGTTTCATCAATAGTTTCAAGGGTTAAATAAAATGTATAAGCGGCCTTATACTACTGCTATTTGTTTTTTGTGGCCCTGCAGCACTTTTTCCTGACCATCGAAAGCAAAAATGATTTTTGAGTCGTCAATGAACTTTACGCCGAAAGTCGTTGTCTCTCTCAAGTAGTTTTTTGTAACCAGCAAAAGGGAATCATCACCATTTTTCACCTGTTCTGTACGAAATTCCATAGTGCCATTGCCAAAAATAAACACATCTATGTGTTTAGGGTCGAAGTCAACTTTTACTTGTCTGTCGTCTGATACCCAATAAGTATCTACCAGGTTTTGAATAGTACGCATAACGATATAGTTTGAGTTGTTTGCAATTCATTGTATATGATGATATATTATTAAGAGCTACTATTTCTATAAATTTACAATATAAAATTATCTTTTTAGTAAAATTTTTCTACATTTCTTATGGTCTTGTAATCAGGCAGAAACAGTATAATATTAGCATATTAATAAATAGTTGAAGTTCGCCTGTGAAAGTGAAGTAAATATTAATTTATTGTTTTCTTATCTGTGAGTTGTAGCTGTGGCAGAGTAAAAAAAGAATAGTACAATCAGTTATCTTTGTTGGCTTATGGACGCGCTACAAGAGCAGATAAACAGTTATGAGCAGGAAATAAAGGCTTTTCAGCCCAAGGATGCTGCAGAGCTGGAAGCATACCGCATAAAATACCTGGGCACAAAAGGTATAGTGAAGCAGATATTCGGGGAAATGAAGAACGTGCCTGTGGACAAGAAAAAGGAAGCAGGGCAAGTGCTCAATGCCTTCAGGCAATTGGTAGAAGGGCAATACGAGGCTTTTAAACACCTGCAGGAAAATGGCCAGAGCAAAGGTCCTGCTGTAGATATCAGCCTGCCGGGTACGCCACTGCCATTAGGTACCAGGCACCCGCTGCGTATGGTTGAAAATGAAATTGTATCCATATTTGAAAAAATAGGCTTTAGCGTAGCTACTGGTCCGGAAATAGAAGATGACTGGCATAACTTCACCTCGCTGAATATGCCTGAGAACCACCCTGCACGCGATATGCAGGATACTTTTTACGTGTCGCAAAATCCTGACTGGATATTGCGTACCCATACCTCATCGGTACAGGCGCGCATAATGGAAACACAGCCTTTGCCAATACGCGTGATATGCCCAGGACGAGTGTACCGCAACGAAACCATATCGGCACGTGCACATTGCTTCTTCCACCAGGCAGAAGGCTTGTATATAGATAAAAACGTGTCTTTTGCTGATCTGAAGCAAACGCTTTACTATTTCGTAACGGAAATGTTTGGCGCTGATACAAAGCTGCGCTTCCGTCCATCTTACTTCCCATTCACAGAGCCGAGCGCTGAAATGGATATAAGCTGTACCGTGTGCGGTGGTAAAGGTTGCAACCTTTGCAAGCATACGGGCTGGGTAGAGATACTGGGCTGTGGTATGGTGCATCCTAATATGCTGCGCAACTTTAATATTGACCCCGAAGTAT
>JAFDXS010000139.1 GCA_018267795.1 Bacteroidota bacterium
TTCGCTTTAGTGACAGGGTTGATTTATGGACGTTTTGCGAGACCGAGGGCTTATATTTCATTTAGCCATAACGTACTTGTCGCTCCATATAAAGATGGGCGCGCACTCATGATGCGTATTGCCACCTATAAAAACAACCACCTTACAGATGTAGAAGCTACTGTAACATGCGCACTAAGGCTAAAAGAAAATGATACTACCGTTACAAGATTCTACATATTAAAACTGGAGATCAGCAGGATCAATTCCCTTGCTCTTAGCTGGACTATAGTTCACCATATAAATGAAGACAGTCCATTGTATGGATATTCAGAGCAGGATATGAAGGATAGTAAATTTGAACTTATTGTAAACATAAAAGCCTTCGATGATCATTTTTCAAATATTGTTCAGCAGCGCACTTCTTACGATGCTACTGAGCTGGTCTATGGTGCACGCTTTTTGCCTATGTTTCATAAGGCAGATTCAGGTGCCTATACAATACTTGAAATAGATAAAGTAAATTCATTTGAACATGTAAAAGTGCCCGAGCCAGAGTTAAGCTTATCCTGACGAAAAGGAACTCTGCGGGCAAATGCATAGTTTTGCATTATGATTAATACAAATTCCATATCTGCAAAAACACATGAATTCCTGGAAAAGGAAGCTAACTACGGTGCGCATAACTATCATCCTTTACCGGTAGTTTTAACGCGTGGCGAAGGTGTACATGTATGGGATGTGGATGGAACGCGATATTTCGATTTTCTTTCCGGTTATTCTGCCATAAACCACGGCCATTGTCACCCCAGGATAATGGCTTCATTTATAGAGCAGGCTCAACGCCTCACATTAACCTCCCGCGCATTTCATAGCGATCAATTGGGCATTTATGCTGAATACATTACTCAGTACTTTGGTTATGATAAGGTACTGCCAATGAATACGGGTGTAGAAGCAGTGGAAACTGCTTTAAAACTTGCAAGAAGATGGGGCTATGAGGTAAAAGAAATACCTGCTGATAAAGCAAAGATTATAGTTTGTGAAAATAATTTTCACGGCCGCACTATTAATGTCATTTCATTCAGCACTGATCCTGATTCACGAAAGGATTTTGGTCCTTTTGTTCCGGGCTATGAGATTATCCCTTATAATGATATTAAAGCGCTTAAGATAGCTTTGCAAGACCCCAATGTAGCAGGCTTTCTTGTGGAGCCTATACAGGGTGAGGCTGGGGTAGTGGTGCCTGATGAGGGTTACTTAAGCAATGCCGCAGCATTATGCAAAGAAGCTAATGTATTATTCATTGCAGATGAAATACAAACCGGGCTTTGTCGCACCGGCAAAATGCTGGCCTGCGATTATGAAAATGTAAGACCTGATATATTAATACTAGGTAAAGCACTTTCCGGTGGCACCATGCCTGTATCGGCGGTACTGGCCGATGACGAGATAATGCTCACTATTCAACCCGGCGATCACGGTTCCACATATGGTGGTAACCCACTTGCTTGCAAAGTGGCAATAACTGCACTGCAGGTACTTAAAGATGAGCATATGGCAGAAAATGCTGACTTGCAGGGAGAATATTTCCGAGAAAAGATCAAAGCGCTCAATCACGCAAATATTGCTATTGTACGTGGTAAGGGTTTATTAAATGCTATTGTAATAGATCATGCAAATAAAAACACTGCCTGGGATTTATGTTTACATCTAAAGGATAACGGCTTGCTTGCAAAGCCTACGCATGGCGATAAAATACGTTTTGCGCCACCACTTGTTATTACCCGTGAGCAAATAGATGAGTGTATAGAAATAATAGCACACAGCTTAAAGAATATTGGCTAATGCATCAGGTAAAGCACGAAGAAAAACATTTCACAAGCTCAGAGTTAGTAACAGATATAGTTATCGGGATGTCCGATGGCCTTACGGTACCATTTGCATTGGCTGCTGGCCTTAGTGGTGCGGTAAGCAGTACTGCTATTGTCATTACTGCCGGCTTTGCTGAAATTGTAGCGGGCTCTATTGCTATGGGCCTTGGTGGTTACCTCGCCGGCAGAACGGAGGTCGATCATTACAAATCGGAACTGGAACGTGAACGTTATGAGGTAGATGCAATTCCCGAAATGGAAAAGCAGGAAGTGCGCGATGTATTTGCCGGAATGGGCTTAAGCAAAGACACGCAAAACCTTATAGCAGATGAAATGGCTAAGGACAAAGAGAAGTGGGTAGATTTTATGATGAAGTATGAGCTTGGCCTTGATAAACCTGATCCCCGGCGCGCAACTAAAAGTGCCTTAAATATTGGCTTATCATACGTAGTTGGTGGTTTAGTGCCGCTGTCGCCATACTTCTTTGTAGCGCATCCTATAGACGGGCTTACTTATTCAGCTATTATCACAGTTATCTGTCTGTTTATATTTGGCTTTTTCAAAGCAAAAGTAACGGGTCAAAACCCTTGGGTCGGCGCAATAAAAGTAACTGTCATTGGGTCTATTGCCGCGGCTGCAGCATTTTTTATTGCGCGCTTGTTCAATGCTTAGTTATTTGAATTTTAATAGTTCTAATGCACCACTTGGGTAAGCAATCTGCTCCAGGTACAGTCCGTGTCCGGCTACATTGAAGTAGGCTTTTGTGCAATCCTTTGCGTCTATAATATCTCTGAAATTCTCAATACTGCATTGCCCCCTTGCCACCCGCAGCTGTGTAGCCACAAGGCCTCTCACCATACCACGGAGAAAGCGATTGGCTTCTACTATATAATGTAGTTCTTCACCTCTTTGTTCCCATTGCGATGTCATTATATTACACTTATAAGTCCTTACCTGGGAATTTCGTTTACAAAAACTTTCAAAGTCATTGTATTCCTTTATTATTTCTGCGGTCTGCCTTAGCAGGTCTGTTTGTAAACGGAAAGGGTAGAAGAGTGCTCTTTCAAAAAGAAAAGGATCTTTTTTAGCGTATATTCTATATCTGTACTTACGTGATATAGCATCAAAACGGGCATTGAAGTTGTCATCTGCTGCTTTATATACATTTTCTACCGCTATGCCTCGTGGCAGTATTGCATTCATTTTGTACGGAAAATCTTTGTGCAATTCCTGCTCTGTATCAAAATGATAATAGTTCGCTAATGCATGCACCCCTTCATCTGTACGGCTGGCCCCAAACGATTCAATCTTTGTTTTAAATAAAGTACTTAGTGTGTTATTAATTGCTAACTGCACAGTAGGTAGTTCTCCCTGTAGTTGAGAACCATGAAATGCCGTGCCGTCATACATTACTTCCAGAAAGTATCTGGCCATATTTATTCCTGGTGTTTATTTTTTATTAGTCTTATTTTCTTGTTCTTTTCTATCCAGCGTCCCACCAGCCAAAAGGTGATACCCAGTATCAAAAAGAAAATGCCTTTGTTTATCGTGTCCCAAAAGTATTCGAAATAACGGGTATAAAGGTTGATAAGAAGAAAAAGAAAACCAAAATCTCTGGCGAGTTCATTTTTATATCGTATACCCGCAAATAATGATGTCCCGGCTACTGCTGCAAATATTAAAGCATATATTATTACCCGTGTTTGCCGCACCTTTTCCCATTCGTCCAGGTAGTTGAAATTTCCAAATATTGATACACCCCACATGGCAGTAAAAAATAGTAGCATACCAAAAATGTAAGTGATGTTTTGGGAGTAAACCAATCGCTTGCTCTTTACTTGAAGGAATGAGAAGGCTAAAATAATCGCTCCAAATACACTGAAACGCACAGGATAATTCATACCCAGAAATAAGTTCTGGCTGCTATGCACCGTACTAAACGAGCCATACCAGCCCATTAATGCCAATATAGCGCCTACCCACAGCGAGCGTGAACGAAATATTATACTAAGTACGCATAGTAACAAAAAAGCTATTAACAAGAATCCTGTATATCCTTTGGTATTACCTACGTCCTTTAAAATATATACTAATGAAGTAAGGGCAGATAATCCACCTAGTATCATATACACTTCAAAAGCCGTATTGCTTAGCTTGCTCCGCTTTTTTGAAATATACCAGAACCAGAATATAGAGATAGCTGCGGTTATCCCTGCTATCATAATATTGCTTAGCGAGAAATATACCTTAAGTTTTTCCAGGAATTTATCATCTATAAAGATGGCCCCCAATGCCAGCAAGGTGCATGAGAGCGCAATAATAAAAAAGTATTGTGCTATTTGTTGCCGTTCAGTTTTCTTTAATACTATACTGCTTTTCAGTTCTGTTGCTTGTTCTGCGCTAAGTTTGCCTTCGCTTTGCCAGGTGTTTATTGCCTGTTCTATTATTTCCTTCTCGTTCTTATCGGCTTCCATAGGTGGTGTTTGTACATGTAAAGTACAAAAGCCGCACATAAAAAAAAAAGGCCCTGGAAAGGGCCCTTACATATAAAGGATAAGAGAGAAAACTAAGTTTAAAATAGGTAAATAGCTATCTGAAATAGTAAAAATTGCAGTGGGTACGGTATGGAAAATAGAATGCAGACGTGTATTTGCCTGGTATATTACAGGCATTCTTGGCGACGTTGGCGATCTTTTTCACTTCTGATTGCAATATTTGCTTTCGATGCCAAAGATTAAATTGCTATCCGCATTATAAAAACTTTTAGCCCTGATTAACGATACGTTTATAAACGGTTAACAAGCGCTTAAGAAATGAAAATAATAAAGTATGTAATTTTTGCACATAAAAAGCCTCCCGCACAGCAGGAGGCCAGATAGCTAAATAGGGGCTGTTTTTTTTAATTATGAATGTCTATGGTTAGTCCATCATCTTTTCCTTTTATTATTATTTTGTCTCCGTGCAGGTAAGGTGCATATTTATTATAGATAGCATCAGGTTGCTTTTCGCCATTTATGTATAGCTCATCATATTTCTTTTTCACCGTAAAGCCCTCAGCCTTATCTATAAGCCCATCGCCTTCCATTTTTGCAATCATTTTCTCATAAGAGTTGTTATGAACCTCTTTTGCCTTTACCTCAGCTACTCTTGCTTCAGCCATGGACTTTCTTGCTTTTTCCATGGCTATTTTTATTTCTTCCTTTGACTGCGCTAGTTCCCTCTCTACTTTTGCATCTGCTAGTGCTTTCTGTGCTTCCTGCATTCCGGCCTCTATTTCCGTTTGAATTTGCTTCCAGTCAATATTGCTGTCAAGATGATTGAATGACATCGTCATTGTTTTATTCAGGGCATTCCAGTCCACTTGTTTCAGCGCATCATTTACATCTTTACCTATTGCCTGCATATCTACATTCTTCATAGCATTAGTTATAGCAACGTTTACGGTATTACTGAGACCAGTATCAATTTCATCGTTGTTATTAATAATGATATGCTTCCTGGCAGTACTGCCATTTACATCTTCATCATTTTCCAGCGCTTTCCTCAATTTTTCTTTTTGCTCTTTGGGCATTTCACTTATTGAGTTGTATTCTTGCTTGTTGCCGTTATCATCTATTACAATTATTTTTTCCTTTTTTATTGTAGTGCTGGTTTCCTGTTTTACAGCATCTTTCTTTTTTGCTGTTTGCGCAAAGCTTGGGCTAAAACAAATGATAGATAATACAAGAGCACTTACTATCAATATTGTTATTGTAAGCTGACTATAATTAAGAGAATTCTTTTTCATTTCCATTATGCGTTTAATGCGGTTAAATAATTGATTTTTTTGTCCTGTTGCAGCCACAGCCATAGTGTATGTCTGCTGCCGGCTGGTTTCAAGCGTAGCCAGGGCCCTGGCATAAGATAAAGGATAGTTTGTGTTGGCTAATACCATGTCATCGCAGCAATGTTCTCTTTCCCTGCGTACAATGGTAGATATCCACCACATAAATGGGTTGAAAAACAAGATTGTTTCCACCACCGTTTGCAAAATATTCAATAGATAGTCATGACGTTTTATATGGGCCAGCTCGTGCATTAGTATGGTCTCAAGCTGCTCTGTGCTCAATTGGCTAAGGCTGGTAAATGGTAACAGAATAATTGGCCTTAGTGTGCCCATTACCATTGGTACGTTTATTCTTTCCGAAAGAAAAACTTTCACCGGGCGTAGTATGTTAAAGCATTCTCTGTATTTCTCTATCCATTCATCCCAGCTATGCTCTACAGCTGTTAGTCCCTTTCTGCGTAGGCCGCGCAATTGCATTGCATTTATCCAGAACCGTGCTGTCATCAATAGCAGCCCTATTGCATATAGTGTTGCTATTAAAGGGAAATAATACTCCAGCTTAGGGGAGATAATCGTAGAATAATGATCTATAAAGCTTGTTTCAGGTGCTATCGTACTCACCTTGAAAGAGTGTGCTGCTGTTGTACTGGTAGCAGACTCCGTTACATACACGGTCACCGTTTGCAATTTCTGCCACTGCGTTACCAGGGTATTTATAAACAGTACGAAAAAAACGCCCAGCAAAGATGCCGATAGACAGTAACGTATTTTAGCACTTGCCCTGCTTAGTAGCTTTAATGCTGCAAATAATGTTGCCGCAATAAGCAGACCCTGCCATAAAGAGTGGAGTAGCGCCCAGCCTAGGCCTTTTGCTATGAGTGTTACGTTTTGTATTGTGGTACTCATACTATGTGTGGTTTCGCTTGTAAGAATATTGCTATTTCTTATTTGTCTGTTCCATCTTGTTCAGGTACTCGCGTATCATTTC
>JAFDXS010000013.1 GCA_018267795.1 Bacteroidota bacterium
ATCAGCGTTGATAGAAGACTGAGAAAAAGTAAACAGATAAATGTTATTAGCACATAGCCTCTTATATTAGTACTTGAGTTTCCAGCTTCGTTATCCCAAGGGCATCTAAAGTAATGGTTGTAAGAATTGCTTCAACAAATCCTATGAAAGTTCTGCCTTTTGCTCCTCTTGCGCAATCTGCACAAGCAAAAACTCCATAAATAAAACCAGTAACAGGAAAAGAAATGATTAACAAGCAAAGGATAATAATCAACTGCCTGCGCCTGTTACTTGCTTTGTTAATATGGCTTTGCAACCATGAAGCTAATAAATTTTGTTCGGGGGTTGCAAATCCCCATCAGAGTAGTTCCGGATTATAAATCCGGAACAGCAGGGTACACTTGAACCAATTGGGAATATTTTCTAAATTAGGCTAACAATAGAATGCTATGCAACTCCTAAAAAGCCAAAAAAATAAATTATTTGATACTATAATTTCTAAGGGATTATCTCCTAACCAATTTATTCTTAGGGAAAGGATTGACGTTTCGCTAATATATAAGGCAGAACAACGTTATAAATTTGATATAAGTCAACTTAGTGATAATAGCTACAATGTTAATTTTTCTCCCGCCGAAAAATATTATAACGACGAATTCCGATTATTTAATTGGTATCAGGTTCCAATAGCTTTGGGTAATTGGATTTCATATGTTAAAAGAGAAGCTCAAGAAGAAGATAAATGGGAGCAGATGGAAACTGTAATTCAAGAAGCTCATTTATCGGTTATTTACGATGATAATAGGAAATTTACGGTTCAAGAGTATGTGCTGTTAGAAAAGAAGATCATCGAATTGAAAGCCTCGATACTAACGCTCGAATTTTTACCGAAGCAAATTGACGCAATTAATAGTAAATTAGATCAGGTTTTAAAATTGGCAATCGATCTGAATAAATTTGATTGGCAAAGTCTTTTTGTCGGAACAATTGTAAATATTATTATTCAGTTAGGTCTTACACCTAGCAACGCACATGCATTATGGCTTTTAATTAAGAACGCATTTAATGGAGTTATATTGTTAGGATAGCATTATTTCTTCTGCATAAGTGAAGAATATCAACAAAAGGAGGACAGTTCTCGATTGCAATTCGAAATACTTGCAGCGTTTTTTCAAAGTCTCTCATCAAGCTCCCTCATTATTTCTTAATAACCATTTTATTATTGAAAGTAAAGGCTGTTAGTTGCTGTCTTGAGCAATTTCTTTGCCTGCTTTAACCAATAGGCGATCGAGTTCATAGATAATCCTCGCTAATTAATTGCCATTTGGTAATTCATTAATTGTCATTTGGCAACGAGTTGTTTGTATCAGCAGGACAACTTTGCATAATAAATATAAAATCATTCATTATGCAAGTTTTAGCAATAGACAAGATACCAGAAGGTGTAACTAAGGAGCTATTAATGCCACATCTTCCATCAGAACTGGCGGCAACAGTAAATCTGTACCTGCAGGAAAAAATCAGAACATTTTATTTTAGAAAAGATCGCCCGGGTGTAGTGTTTCTTTTGGAAACTGAAAGCTTGGACGAAGCGAGGGAAATATTAGGTACTCTCCCGATGGTGAAAGAAAAGCTACTGGACTTTGATCTTATACCTGTGGGGCCACTTACTCCTTTAGGAATGCTCTTACAAAAAAAGGAAAGTCAGGATTAGGATTGAAAATGTGAGATATATAGAGTCAAAGAAACAATTTCTCCCTTGTTGGTGTGCTTCACCAACAAGGGAAGTAGTAAAGTTGAAAAGTGAAATTGATATGAGTATGCTGCTACGCTGCAATATTCAGCCCAACCAACTTCGGATATAGCTCATGCGCGTACCAATCCTCTACGGTGAAGTAGCCTTCTTTGTTGCTGCATTCGTAGGTTTGTCCGTTGATGGTGTATTGTGCGGTGGCACTGTGCGGGTCGCTTATCTGGTGGCGGCCTTCGTAGTATGTGTAGTCGCTAACTGTTATTGTAATGTTGCCTGCTATAAACTGTGTTTTATCGCCAGGGGTTTTTACGGTACGAAAAATTACTTCCATTTGTCACATTCGGTTTAGGTACATCTAATTTACGTAAAAAATCGTTCCACATATTCCCATATCATTAATCTACAGTTAATTATCTTTAAACATCTCAACCGAAATCAAATTGCCGCGCCTGAAAATATATATATGGATATTATTATTTGTAACAGTCATTTTGGGCTTTATGAATATTAATATCATTACCAGCAATTTTGGCGAATATATCAATCACGATCGCTTTGTAAATGTGAGCAGCGCAAGTACGGCAGGTATATACCTGGTGCTACTGCTGGCAACAATAGCCTTGCAACTAATGCTGCTGTACCTGAGCGGACGGCAGGGGAAAACCGGGTGGCTACAGGCGGGCGGCGTTGCCATGCTGCTTTGCTCTCTACTTATTGCGGGTGTATATGTTTTAGTATCAAACGAAGAGACACAGGATGTGCCTTTTTACTTTCTGTGGATACCGGCTGCCAACCTGCTGACACTATTGCTGGCCGGCTACTACCGCAGCAAAAGCAGATTGCTTGAGGGACTGTTTGTAATAACGGGATGTGCAGCAGGCCTGTCCGGTGCGTGGTTCAATATCATTTCAAACTGTCCTTACTGGCGGGATAATGGGCATAAAGTAGCGTACTACGCTACCGGTAAGAAAATGTATGAACGCACTATGAACTGCGGGCAGCCTGAGGGCGAAATGAAAGAATGGTATGAAAATGGGGTGCTGCATGCCTACCATAAATATGGCAAAAACGGCAGGGTGGACTCCTCCATAGAATACTATGAGGATGGCAAGATAAAGAGCGTACCGGCAGAGATACCGGATAGTGGCGAATACAGGCACTACCTGGATAACAGCTTTATTGATTACTACCGCAATAGCTATGACAGCGCAGGGAAGAAAGGAAAAGTACGCTACACGCTGGAGATACAATATAGCAGCAAGGACGTGCCCTGGTGCCGCATGCTGAAAAATGAGGTGACAGACTCGATATACCTGCTACGCTACTACCCGAACGGACAACTGAACTTTGGGGGTGTGCAGGCAGGTAACGCGCTGATAAAAAATGGTAAGCAATACCAGTATGGTGGCATATGGCGAAAGTATAATAGTAGTGGTAAACTGATAGACAGCGTGAATATGGACAATAGACCAGGAAGTATACCCGAGTGGTGGGACAAATAAAAAGAGCTGCCCAAAGGCAGCTCCTATGTTATGTAGTGTGTGATGAAGTATTAGTTGGCACTTACAGCTTTCTGTACCAGTGCTGCTGCTTCGCTAAGGAGGATAGCAGACTGAACCTTAAGGCCAGAGTTAACGATGAGTTCCTTAGCCTGTTCTGCATTGGTGCCCTGGAGGCGCACAATGATAGGTATGTTGATATTGCCTAGCTTGTTGTAAGCCTCAATAACACCTGCAGCAACACGGTCGCAACGAACGATACCGCCGAAGATATTGATAAGGATCGCCTTAACGTTAGGATCTTTAAGTATGATACGGAAACCGGCTTCTACGGTCTGTGCGTTGGCAGTACCGCCTACGTCCAGGAAGTTGGCAGGTTCGCCACCAGCCAGCTTGATCATATCCATAGTAGCCATAGCAAGACCTGCACCGTTCACCATGCAACCTACGTTACCATCCAGCTTTACGTAGTTGAGGTTGAATTCGCCTGCTTCTACTTCGGTTGGGTCTTCTTCGCTCTTGTCGCGCATATCGGCCAGGTCGTGGTGGCGCATGAGGGCGTTGTCGTCGAGGTTCATTTTGCAGTCAACCGCCAGTATCTTGTCATCAGCGCTTTTGAACAGCGGGTTGATCTCAAGCATAGAACAATCGAGGCCTACATATGCATTGTACAGGTTGGTAACGAACTTCACCATGTTCTTAAAGGCGTCGCCGCTAAGACCAAAGTTGAAAGCTATTTTGCGGGCCTGGAAAGGCTGCAGGGGCATGTTAGGGTGCACCCATTCGCGATATATTTTTTCAGGAGTGTTGTGCGCTACTTCTTCAATGTCCATACCACCTTCGGTGCTGTACATGATAACATTCTGCTTCTTAGCACGATCTAAAAGGATAGAGATGTAAAACTCTTTGCGTTCGCTAGGGCCATCATAATACATATCCTGTGCGATGAGGATCTTGCTTACTTTTTTACCTGCTTCACCAGTCTGTATAGTAACAAGGGTATTGCCGAGGATGTTCTTGGCCACGCGTTCTACATCGTCAGCACTTTTTACTACAGAAACACCGCTCTGATCAGGCACTTCCTTCATACGGCCTTTACCGCGGCCACCGGCATGTATCTGTGCTTTAACCACAGCAAACTTAGAGCCTGTATCAACAGATATTTGTTTGTAAGCATTCAGCGCGCCGTCAATATTATCAACAGCAATGCCTTCCTGTGTAGGAACGTTGTAGCGTTTCAGCAGTTCCTTAGCCTGATATTCATGCAGATTCATGCGGGAAAAAATTTGCGCGAAGATAATGCTAAGAATTCAGGAATTGAAATTGCAATTGCTGAAATGCTAAAATAAGCCGCCATCGCTGTGTATAACGGGCGCCTTAATATCTGTACCGCAGTGCTTATTGAGCTGTTCTATTAAGTATTTTATTAATTCGGGCGAGTGGAGCTCTTCGTGCTGGTGCATGAAGAAATAGCAGGTTTCCAGGCCTTCGTCAATCCACTTTTTAATGCGTAGCACCCATTCGTCGCAGCGGGTATAGTCGGTAGGGTGCAGGCCATTGCCTACGAAGCGGATGAAACACTCTGGTGTGGAGAGGTGCATATGCACACAGTCGCGGCGGCCGGCAGCATCGGTTATTACGGTGCCACGCTTTTGCTTGCGGAGGAAGTTGTATAGCTCAGTATTGTAACCTTCGGGGTTGCTGTAAAACTCCTGGTGGCGCAGCTCGAGAAAGAGGCCAATATCACCTGGCAGCTCTGCAATGAACTCCTCGATAGTAGGTAGATTCTTCAGGCTCATCTGCGGGTGCGGCATGAGGAATATGGGGCCGAGGTGCTCTTTGAAAGACTCAACGACCTCCAAATAGGCATCAACGTCGGCTTTGGTGTTCTTAAGGCGTTTGAGATGCGTGATGGTTTGCGTGAACTTGGGGCAGAACTTGAAGCCTTTGGGTACTTTCTCCATCCACTTCTGCACCTGCTCGGGGGAGTGTATATTATAAAAGAAGCCGTTGAACTCGATGGAATTGAACTGCTTTGCATAGTATTCGAGAAAGTCTTTTTCCTTGGTGCCTTTGGGGTATAGCTTGCCTATCCAGTCTTTGCGGCCCCATTTGGCGCAGCCTACATAGAACTTTGTCTTGCCCTTCTTTTTGCTGCTTTTCAGCACCTCGGTAGTGACAATAGGATCGGGTGGGAGTGTGAAGTCTATGAGCTTAAGCTCGGCATCAGATACTTTTCCAAATTCCATAGTAGTGATATATGCGGCAATGAAATTATGTTATTATTAAATATCAGCTAATGCTTTTTATGAGATCGATATCCAGGTTTTCGAGGCTTGAGAGTTTGGCATCGGCCAGGCTGAAACGTGGGTCGTCAAAATGGATGGAGTCGGGTACCACTATTACCTTCATGCGGGCGGCGAGGCCTGCTATCATGCCGTTAAGCGAGTCTTCCAATACTACGCACTCCAGCGGGTTGGAGCCGAGGGAGGCGGCGCAATGCAGGAACACGGCAGGGTGGGGCTTGCCCATATCCACAGCATCAGCGGAGGTGATGATATCGAAATAATCTTTTATTCCAAAGTGTGTTACGAGGTCATCTATCATGCGAAGAGGTGAAGAGGAAGCGAGGCCTAATTTGAAGCCGTTCTGCTTCAGCAGTTGCAAGGACATTTCCACGCCGGGCAGTACACGGCCTTTCTCCTTGGAGCGGGAAATGATATCGTCCAATATCTCTTCGGCCACCTCAAGCGAAGTGCTACCTGACCATGGATATTTCATTGACCAGTAATCTGTTACCTCATATATGCGTAAACCTCTTGTTTCTTTAAAACGCTCGCGGGTGATGGGGATTTTATGCTTGCCTGCCACATCCAGCATGCTTTCGCCCCACAGGGGTTCGGTGTCCAGCAGCAGGCCATCCATATCATACAGCACTGTGTTTATCATGAAATTCTGATTTGCTGCAAAGCTACAATGCAGGGGAAATTAATGGGGATTTTTCTATGATAATATACGCTTTAGGATGCAAACACTATTTTTGCAGCAAATTTTACTTACTTATGAAGCGAAATGCTTTTTATGCGCTGCTGCTGGGTGCATCTGTTCTTACAGGTACACAGGCATCAGCCAAGATCAATTTTGTAGAATATGATCTCCCTAACGGATTACACGTAATCCTCCATGAAGACCACGCTACCCCCATTGTAGCGGTTTCTGTAATGTACCATGTAGGCTCAAAAAACGAAGATCCTACACGTACCGGTTTTGCGCACTTCTTCGAGCACCTTTTATTTGAAGGCAGTGACAACATTAAACGCGGCGAATACATGAAGCTGGTACAATCTGCCGGTGGACAGCTGAACGCTAACACCACACAAGACCGTACTTATTATTATGAGGAACTGCCATCAAACCAACTGGAACTGGCATTGTGGATGGAGTCTGAACGCATGCTGCATGCGAAGATCGATACAATAGGTGTGGAAACACAGCGCAAAGTGGTAAAGGAAGAGAAGAAACTTCGCTATGACAATACTCCTTATGGTCAATGGCAGAGTGTGATATATGAAAACGCTTTCACTACACATCCTTACCGCTGGACACCAATAGGTAAAGAACAATATATAGACCAGGCAAAGCTGTCTGAGTTTATGGATTTCTATAAAACATTCTATGTGCCTAACAATGCAGTGCTGGTAATAGGTGGTGATATAGATATTAACAAAACAAAGGAACTGATAAGCAAATACTACGGCGATATTCCTAAAGGAACAAAAGCTATACCTCGCCCTACTGAAATGGAACCGCAGCAGAAAGCTGAGAAGATTGTACATTTCTACGATAACGTACAGTTGCCAGCTGTGTTTATGGCGTATCATGTACCACAGCTGGGCACTACTGATTACTATGCTATGCAATTGTTGACACAGCTGTTATCTCAGGGTAAGAGCTCACGTTTCCAGAAAGAAATAGCTGACAAGCAACAAAAGGCGTTGGCTGTAGGCGCATTTGCACCACCAAGCGAAGACCCGGGTATAGCAGTAATGTATGGTATAGCCAATGCGGGTGTGAAAGCAGAAGACCTGGAAGCATCTATGCTTGCTGAAGTAGATAAGGTAAAGAAAAACCTGATAAGCGATGAAGAATACCAAAAGCTGAGAAACCAGGCTGAAAATGACTTCATAACTCAGAATGAAAAAGTATCGGGTGTAATAGATAACCTTGCTACCTATTATACATTCAACCATGATGCTAACCTGATAAATACAGAACTGGAACGCTATAACAAAATAACAAAGGAAGACCTGAAACGCGTAGCTGATAAATATTTTACAAATGAGAACCGCCTTGTAGTTTACTACTTGCCAAAATCGGAAGAAAAGAAAACTGAAGGAAAGAAATAAGGTATCATTAAAAACATTTAGCTAAACGCTTCAAAAAATTAATTATGAAAAAAATCATATTCCCCATACTCACATTAGCGCTGGCTGCGTCTGTATCAGCATCAGCCCAGTCGCTTGACCGCAGCGTACGCCCAAAGGCTGGCCCTGCACCGGAAATTAAGTTAGGTAAGACAGAAGAATTTACATTGCCTAATGGCCTTCGCGTATTCGTGGTAGAAAACCATAAGCTGCCTGTAATATCATGCGATATACAGCTGGATATAAAGCCTGCCCTTGCAGGTAATGAAGCCGGCTATAAAGACATGCTGTCTGAATTGCTGACCAGCGGCACTAAAACACGCTCTAAGGACCAACTGAATAAAGAAATAGACTTTATTGGTGCCAGCATAAATGCATCTGACGATGAGATAGCAGGCAGCGGCCTGAAGAAACATGCTGATAAGATACTGGAGCTGATGAGTGATATAGCTATCAATGCAAACTTTAAGCAGGAAGAGCTTGATAAAATAAAAAAACGCACATTGTCAGGTCTTGAAACCGAAGAAAATGATCCTGATGCAATGGGCAGAAATGTGAGCGCGGCTGTAAACTTCGGCCCTGCACACCCGTATGGTGAAGTGCCTAATAAAAAGACAGTAAGCAATGTAACACTGAAGACATGCGACTTCTACTATCATACTTACTTCCGTCCTAATGTAGCTTATATGGCTATAGTAGGTGATGTAACTGTAGATGAAGTAAAGCCAATGATCGAAAAATATTTCGGCAGCTGGCAGAAAGCAGAAGTGCCAACTACTTCTTATTCACGTTATCCACTACCGACTACGACTAAGGTTGTTTTTGTTCCGCGCGTGGGTGCTGTACAGAGCGTAGTAAACGTTACTTATCCGATAGACCTGAAGCCGGGTAATGAAGATGTAATAAAAGCGCGCGTGCTTAATACTATTCTTGGTGGTGGTTCTCAGGGACGTTTGTTCCTTGACCTGCGTGAAAAACATGGCTGGACTTATGGTTCTTACTCTTCTATAAAAGATGACCAGTTTGACGGTACTTTCACAGCTTATGTAAAATGCCGTAACAATGTATCTGACAGTGCAGTAGCTGCAATACTGGATGAAATGAATCGCCTGCGCAATGAAAAAGTAGCTGCAGAAGATCTGCAAAATTCAATTACATATATGTCAGGCGGTTTTGCAATAGCGCTTGAAGACCCTGCACGAGTAGCACAGTATGCGATAAACATTGAGCGCTACCACATGCCAAAGAACTACTATAAAGACTACCTGAAAACATTGAGTGCAGTAAATGCTGACGACATACAAAATATGGCCCGGAAATACATACTGCCTGATAATGCTAACGTGGTAGTAGTAGGCAGCAAAGATGAAGTAGCTAAGACACTTACTAAATTCGCTAAAGACGGTACTATATCATACTATAATAGTTATGGCGAAAGCATTAAGCCGGTAGAAATGTCTGCTGCGCCTACCAATATTACTGCTGACGAAGTAATGAAAAAGTATATTAATGCAATAGGCGGTGCAAAAGCCATCAATGGTATTAAAGACATAAAAACAGTAATGGCAGCACAGGCACAGGGAATGCAGCTAACTATTACTGAAATGAAGAAAGCGCCGGGCATGTTTGTGGAAGAAGTAGCCGGCAACATGAATGGACAGAAAATGGTATTCCAGAAACAAGCTTTTAATGGTACTAAAGGCTACCAGGAACAGCAAGGCCAGAAGCAAGACATGGATGCCAATGACCTAGAAGAAACCAAGGCAGAAGCTGATATTTATATAGACCTGCACCCTGAGAAATATGGCATTAAGCGTACGGTAAAAGGTGTAGAAGCAGTAAATGGCAGTGACGCCTATGTAGTAGAAGCGGTAAATGCTAAAGGCAAAAAGACTACCGAATACTATGACAAGGCATCCGGCCTGCTGGTGAAAAAAGTACAAAGCCAGGAAACACCGCAAGGTGCTATATCCCAAACTTCAGAATACAGCGACTATAAAGAAGTGCCGGGTGGCAATGGCTATAAGATATATTATAAAGTAAAAGAATCAGTTGGTCCTCAGGTAATAGCCGCAGAAGTACAATCTGTAGAAGTAAACAAAGGAATACCGGATTCAGAATTCAATTAATATTTATTGTTATTTGTATAAAAAGACCACCTGCAAATGGTGGTCTTTTTATTTATTTTATGTGCGGTGTGGTTATTAAAGCCGAGCATTCTCCTTACCTTTGTACCCCGAAAACTGTAAATATGGCAGAAACTCTGCAAAAAGTAACTGATGAGCTGAGGCAGGGAGAAACATTTGCTCCTTTCGCTGAAGACCCTAATTTATACACAAAGAAGTTCTATATAGAAAGTTATGGATGCCAAATGAATTTCAGTGATAGTGAAATAGTGGCTGCCATTTTGAACGAAGAAGGCTTTGGCGCTACCCGTAACTACGAAGATGCAGATCTTGTACTATTAAATACCTGCTCCATTCGTGAAAAGGCGGAGCAAACAGTGCGTAATCGCCTGCAGGCTTTTCGCAAAGTGAAGGAGCAGAAGCCAGGCATGCTGGTAGGGGTGCTGGGCTGTATGGCGGAGCGTCTGAAAGCTAAGTTCCTGGAAGAAGAAAAGCTTGTAGATATAGTAGTAGGCCCGGATGCATACCGTAGCCTACCAGGACTAATAGAAGAAGCGGAAGGAGGCCAGAAAAGTGTGAATGTGCTGCTAAGCCGTGAAGAAACCTATGCTAATATATCGCCCGTGCGCCTGGACAGTAATGGTGTAACGGCTTTCGTGAGCATTATGCGTGGCTGCAATAATATGTGCACTTTCTGTGTAGTGCCCTTCACGCGTGGCCGTGAGCGCAGCCGTGAGGCGGTGAGTATTATTAATGAATGTAAAGACCTGTTCGATAGAGGCTTCAAAGAAGTTACTTTATTAGGCCAGAATGTAGATAGCTACTACTTTAACGAAGGAGAAGGCCTTGAAAATGCTGTAACCTTTGCCAAACTGCTGGAAATGGTGGCGCTGATATCGCCATTGCTGCGTGTGCGCTTTAGTACATCCCATCCTAAAGACATAACAGACGATGTATTGCATACGATGGCTAAGTACCCTAATATATGCAAATACATACACCTACCCGTGCAAGCTGGTAATACCCGCATACTGCAACTGATGAACCGTACCTATACACGGGAATGGTACCTGAATAGAGTGCAGCGCATTCGCGAGATAATGCCTGACTGTGGGTTGAGCACTGATATAATTACAGGCTTTTGCAGTGAAACAGATGAGGAACACGCGGATACATTGAGCCTAATGGAGGCATCGCGGTTTGATATGGCCTATATGTTTTCTTATAGCGAACGCCCGGGTACCCTGGCTGCAAGACGCTACAAGGATGACGTGCCTGAAGACGTGAAGCAGAGAAGGCTGGAAGAGATCATAAAACTGCAAAATGGCCATTCGCGCGAAAGCTATAAAAATGATATAGGTAAGATTTTTGAGGTGCTAATAGAGGGCAATAGCAAACGTAGCGATAAGGACTGGTGTGGACGTAACAGCCAAAACAAAATGGTGGTATTCCCTAAAGGAAATGCAAACTTAAATAAAGGTGACTATGCTATGGTGAAAATCAATGAAGCAACTTCAGCAACATTGATAGGGGAGATGATCAATAATTAATAAGTAAACTTAAAAGAGTTTAGAGCATGGAGATTCAAAGTATAAAAAACAGGTTTGGTATTATAGGCAATTCGCCTGCGCTCAATCATGCATTGAATACAGCAGTGCAAGTGGCAAATACTGACTTGTCTGTGCTAATAGTGGGGGAGAGCGGCGTAGGTAAAGAGGCATTTTCAAACATCATTCATGCATTATCATCAAGAAAACACAACCCTTTTATAGCTGTAAACTGTGGCGCTATACCCGAAGGTACAATAGATAGTGAATTGTTTGGCCATGAAAAAGGATCGTTTACCGGTGCTGTAGATAGCCGCAAAGGTTATTTTGAAACAGTAAGCGGTGGTACCATATTTCTGGATGAAATAGGTGAAATGCCATTGGGTACACAGGCAAGACTGCTGCGTGTACTGGAAACCGGGGAGTTTATACGCGTAGGTTCATCCAAAGTTCAGAAAACAGATGTGCGTGTAATAGCTGCTACCAATCGTGATTTACTGGAATATACACAACAAGGAAAATTTCGCGAAGATCTTTATTACCGTTTAAGCACAGTGCCTATACGAGTGCCATCACTTAGAGACAGGCCTGATGATATACCATTGTTATTTAGAAAGTTTGCTTCGGACTTCTCAGAAAAATATAAGACACAATCCGTACAGCTTGATACAGCGGCACAACAACTACTGGTAACCTATACATGGCCCGGCAATGTGCGTGAACTAAAAAATATAGCAGAGCAGGTATCTGTATTAAGTACTGATAAATTAATAACAGCGGAAGTATTTCAACGCTTTCTGCCGCAACGGGAGGGCTCTCGTAGCCTGGCGCTAATGCCGACTAGTACCGGTAACAACTCTAATGCCGACTTTAGCACGGAGCGGGATATACTCTATAAGCTGTTCTTCGACCTGAAAAAGGATATGAATGATTTGAAGCAAATGATTTTTGATGTAGCACAGCACCAGGGATACCCTACAGCAAATGCATCTGAAAATCTTTTGCCTGTTTATAACAGTACTCCTGAGCCTGTTGTAACACCAGCACCGTATAATGCCAGCACACCAATTTTCATCCAGTCGAATGAGCCGCATGAAGAGGTGGAGGAAACACTGCAATTGGCTGAAAGAGAAAAAGAGTTTATAACCAAAGCATTGAAAAAACACAAAAGCCGCCGCCGTGATGCTGCAAACGAACTGGGAATATCAGAACGTACCCTATACAGAAAAATCAAAGAATACGGTATTAAAGAGTAATTTAGTTATCATGCGCAGGTTATTCTGTTTTATTCCTATTCTGCTTATTGCACTTACCGGCTGTGGCGTGTATAGCTTTACCGGCGCTAATATAGAAGGGAAGAACATAAATGTTCATGTGCTGGAAAACCATTCGCCGAATGTAGTGCCAAGCCTTACATCGACCCTGACGGAAAAGATTCGCAGCCGTATCTTATCACAAACAGGGCTTGCACCTGTAAATAGTGATAATGCAGACTACGACCTATCCGGGGCTATAACGGGCTATACCGTAACAATTTCCGGTGCGGCAGGTACACAGCAGGTAGCCAAGAACAGGCTTACTATAAGTGTAGAAATTACATTTAAGAACAGGCTGAATGATAAGGCCAGCTTTAAACAAACCTTTACCCGTTTTTCGGATTTTGATGGCAGCCAGACCCTGCAAAACGTAGAAAATGCATTGATAGATGACATAGGGAACCAACTGGCTGATGATATATTTAATAAAGCATTCGTAAATTGGTAATAGTTTAAGGATAATTATGATAACACAATCTTCCATACCATATATAACGCAAATGCTGGACGAACCTCATTTGCTATCGGAAACAGACCAGGAAACAGTAACTGCACTGATAGAAGCGTTTCCATACTTTGTACCTGCAAGGTATATGGAAGCAGCTGAGCAGCATAGACTGGAGCCGTTTGCAGCGTCCACTATGTCTATGATGCAGCTATACAGAGGTAACTGGTTGCTCTACTGGCAATTTATGCAGGATGCGCTTGGTGAGCAAGCACTGGATGCAACTACCCTGGCCGAGAAAATGAAAGAAGAAGCTGAAGAGCCACACTTAACACCGCAAGAGGAAGAAATACTGAGCGCTGAAGAGGCGTATATAACACCTGAAGTAGAAGAAATAGTGATGGCTGAAGAAACGAATTACTTTTTCGAAGAAACTAAAAATGAACCTGTAGTAGCAGAAAACGACGAGACATTGATAT
>JAFDXS010000140.1 GCA_018267795.1 Bacteroidota bacterium
CAACATTTTGCTTGATCGGCGCCAGGAGCGTACTACCTGCATCAGTATTACCGGCGAGATGACTACTGCGACAAGGCTGCCCAACATTAACTTCTTTTTATTACCCTTATATTTATACGGAACTATCGAGCCGGGCAATTCTATTAACATCGCAAGTTTAGCCAGTTTGTTGCCATAATATTTCCTGAATAAATAAAGTACGCTTGGTATTGGCCTGGGGTCTGTAAGTTTTTTTGTCCTGAAGGCATCCCAGCTGCCCATTTGGCGAAGACCCCCTTCCCCCACCTTTAAATGTAAACGTTGCGCCAGTGGATTGCTAATGTTTTTATAACCGGCAAGGTAAGCACGCAACCCAAATTCCCCATCGCCCATGCGCTGCTTTTCAAACTGGCGATCGAACAACCCTAATTCTTTAAATACCTGCTTCTTCACCATTACATTGCCGGTATCTACCTGGTCAGACCAGCGAAAATATTTATAGTTTTCAGGCACTCTATCACCTACTTTAGAGATAGATACGCCCGATGATATATCTGCATTATAATTGTACAAGCAGCGCATGTGTTGTACTATCCAGTCATTCTCTACGCGTGAATCATCATCAAACAATAATATTAAATCACCGGTTGACATTTTTATGGCAGTATTTCGTGCCAGCCATAATGCTTTTTCCTTTTGTGGAATTGCCTTTATATCATAAGACCATTGCTTATAAAAATCTTCCCTGAATGGTTCTGACTGGTCAACAACTATTACCTCAAAATTTTTGTACGTCTGCTTTCCTATATCATCCAGTACATCTTTCAGGTATTGATACCTGTTAAGTGTAGGAATAATAATTGAAACCTTGTGTGCTTCCTTTTCTATATCGGTAAATGTACCATTTGATTTTGCAGGCAATGGATTAGCGTAAATATTTTCACGCTTTACACTTCTGCTTTTCAAAAAACCTTTTATCTCGGCTACCGGATTTTTCAAACTGGCCAATCTTAATACCAGGATGTAACTGCACCAAACCGGGCTATAATATTTCCTGATAAATCTATACTCATCTGAAATAGGTATTCTTTCCTTTTCCCATACATCTATTCCTTTATCACTATCACTTGTCACTACCCATCCTTGCTTAAATGCGCGCCATGCGGTATCTCTTTGTTGGGCTATGCTGGATATATAACCTTTGTCCGCATCTATTTTTACTCCTGCTATCTTTAATTGATCTTCTGAAGGAAAATACAAATGATCTTTTGCAGGTGGCAAATTAAAGTACCATATCGGGCTTACATATTTCAGAAATGAAAAAATCACGATTACTTTACTATTTCATTTAGTGCCTGCAGGTAAAAACTACTAAGGGTCATATTGGCCTCCCACAGCTTTCTGTTATGCTGTTGTAATGCTCTAAAGCCATCTTCACCTAGCTTTTCATGGAAAGCCATTATCTTTTCAGGTATGTCTTGCAGTTCATCTTCCTCTATCCACACTGCATGTTTTTCCCACTCAATATTATTTTCAAGAGGTAGCTTGCAGTCCGTGTTGATAAAAATTGGGATCCTGCCCATGGCCAGCGTTTCATAAAAACGCACTGAAAAATTGCCACCACCACGCACACATACTATATAGTCACTGTCCTGCTGGTTTTTAAAATATTCCAGTGTTGTTTTTTTGCGCTGCTCCGGGGTGCTGGCGCCTGCACGGTATTTTGCCCTCCGTATAAAATTAGTTTGCAGCGAAGACTTCTCTATTGTGCGTAATACTTTTTCGCGCAGGTGAGAGGTGCTCATCACTTTATGCTCATCCCAATAGCTTGCACCTATTAAATGCAGCATATTTAGGAAAGAAACGCGCAATACATCTTTTATACGCTTGTAAGGCGTACTGATACTTTGTCCGCAGAAACCAATAACCGGTACTTCCTTATAAGGTCGCACAGTAATTTCTTTCTGCTGAAAATATGCAGCTAATGGATCAGGGAAAAATGGTGGTGTGGCTAATTGATAGCTATTATTATTAGACGCGTAAATATTTGAACGGAACTGCCATATACCGTCAGCAACGGTAATGCCATGGTCCCCATTTGATTGTGATATAACAGGCATTTTGTCTTTCCAGTCATTTGCCCACTGCAATACTTTGCCCTGCACTTTCTGCTTGTAATAATATGCCCAGTCCATAGGCACAAGCAGCATATCGGCATCCTCCGGTTTATCTACCCAACGAATTCCGTTTTCCAATGCCAGGTCATCTACTGCATTACTACCACGAGCAGATCGGTCTTTACTTCTTAACAACTCCATCCAACTACCCCTTACATTGGCATCAAAAAATTGTTCGGGATAAAATATATTAATCATTATAAAACTCTTCAAATGCAGTTATCTGCTTTTCTAAAGTAAACTCCTGCTGCACACGTGTACGTGCGTTCCTTCTTATCTCTTCTTTTATTGCATTATCCATTCCGGCTACATCTGCAATAGTTGTGGCCATTGCTTTTACATCACGCCTCTTTACTACCCATCCTGTTTTATTATGCAATACATTTTCCTGCAGGCCCTCTGCATCAGTTACTATACAAAGCATATTTCCTGCCTGGGCTTCAAGCACAGCATTGCAAAAGCCTTCCTGTACGCTTGGCTGTAGGTATATTTGATGTCTTTTAAAATATTCAGGCACTTGATTACTCTTCACTCTGCCTTCAAATACTACATTATCAGTTAGTCCTAACTGATACGCGGCAAACAATAATTTCTCTTTATCTTCTCCATCACCTATTATAGTATATCGCACCTGTAGCCCCTTGTCTTTTAATTCCATTACTGCCTGCAAAGCGTATTGTATTCCTTTTTTCCAGCTTAACCGAGCAATAGTCAATATATTAATTGTGTGATCGTTCTGCTCTGCGGGTTTGACTATAAAATCATTCGCATTTATTGCAGGCGTAATCTTTACTATCGGTATATCGGTCGGCAAGCCTAATTTATATGCCTTCACCAGTAAATCATCTGATATGGTATGTACCTTATCTACATTTTCCCATACCAGCCTGTAGCAGCCGGGATGCTTTAATGCATATATACCTACATCATATCCTCTGAAGCTTACGGCCATTTTAGCGCTTATTGCTTTTGCCACGTGTTCCCTTCGCAATGCCACTGTTGCAAAACCGTAATGTATCCAATCTAATTTGCACGAAAGTATATGTGCATTTATATACAAGTTTTCAATAGCGGTTCTATTACTGCGTCCAGCGGCTCGCTCCAGCTTATAAAATCGAAACACTGTTTTACTAGTTGTAGCAAGTAATTTTATTATTGCTGCGCCCAGGTATACACTTCTTAGCCACATACTACCAGGCAGTGAGCGGGGACTTACTACTTTCCAGCCCTGGGGTACTTCATTTCCATTTTTTTCAGCAAAGAGTGTAACATCAAAGCCCCTGGCCAGTAAGCCACTAATTTTATTATGAAAAAATGTTTCAGAATAAGCAGGTACATTGTTCAATACTATCCCTATCCGTTTACTCATTATCTCTCTAATACTGATTCGTATAGCTTAGTCATATCGCCTGCCATTCGCTCTGAAACAAATCTGTCTTCAATTGTTTTCCTTGCAGCAATGGCTACCGTGTTTAGTTGCTCCTTATCAAGTGCAGCTACTTCTGTTATTTTACCTGCTATCGCTTCACTACTACGCATAGGTATGATAAAGCCATTCTTTTTATCCTGTACTGCTTCAGCCATGCCACCGCAATCTGTTGTTATAACTATAGTACCGTATGCCATTGCTTCAAGCACCACGTTTGCTATTCCCTCTTCTACGCTTGGCAGCAAAAAAATATCTGCATCGTACATGTACTCTTTCAGCTCATTATGCGGCACACTGCCAACAAATGTAATCTTATCATTCAACCCCATATCATCTCTGCTGAATATTGCCTCTTCGGTAGCAGCCCCCCCAATAATTGTATAATGAAAATCAAAGTTCTGGTCTGATAATAAGCGCATGGCGTCTATAGCATAGTCATATCCCTTCTTCCAGTGCCAGCGACCTATGCTGAGAATTTTTATTTTTCCTTCCGCTATTCCAGTTTTGGTCTTGAATGGGAAATTTTCCAGGTTTAGCCCTGAATAAACTGTTTTTATACTGTGTGCGCCATATTTTTCTGCTTCATATCCTATAGCATTTGATACAGCATGAAACCCATCCGCCAGTGGAAAATATTTTCTATAAATATCTGCCAAGCCAGGTATGGTAATTGGAGAATAGTTTATATGTGCGCCTCTTAAGCTCACTACTATTTTTTTATTAAACTCTTTTAGCCATATCCAATCAGCTATTGCCTTTGCCCATTGGATATGAAATATATCAGGCCTGTAATATAGCACCGGTATGTATGTACTCAACGCATGGAAATACCTGTCATTATACTTCTCTCTACAGATAGCCTTCAATTGCTTCAAGTCTTTCGGACGACTAAGAAGCAGGAGCAGATAGTACTTTGCGAGCAGATATAGTTTGGAGGTGTTACTGCTGTATGCTATCACCTTTACGTTTGCGGGATAGTTTACATCTTTTTTCTGCTTACCAAAGAGATATATCGTATTACCTTCTTCAGCCAAACCTTGTATAAGCCGCTCAATGAAGGTAGTAGAAGGTATATCACCTGAATAAACAGCGATCTTTCGCGTCATTATTGACTAATATTCTTCAGCTTTTTCTGCCTGCTTAAAAAAACAGAAAATGTTAAAAGCATACTTACAGGATGGCTGTAATAAACAGCATCCTTTTCTTTAAAGTTATTGTAATATTTGTGTATCAGGCTTTCAGGAAGCTCAGCAGTCAGTTCAGCATTATTAAATAAATATTCTTTCAGCTTCTGATCGTTTTCTTTCCCTTCAAATTGTATTTCCCAATTCCTGATGACAGTCTTTTTATTAAATACCTTTTCTGCTAACACACGCTTAGACTTATCAGCTATGCGCCAGGGAAGGTGCTGCCAGGTTAAATGTTTATCGTGGTTAAATAAATGGTAGGGCTCTTTGCTCTGCCATGTCACCTTTGCCATATCGGGGGCGTAGCGCTTTAAATATTCAATTTGAATTTTCCTGTCGCGCAGATATTCTTCAGGCGTTTCGCATACCAGTTTGCAAATTCGCTCATCATAATATGGTAAAGCTATTGGGTGATAGTGTGAAAATACCTGAAGATTCACGTTCGTCCATCTTGTTACCCAATACATAGACTTAAATGCCTTAGCCCTGGCATTTACGTTATTTATCTTAATAGCTGACAAAAGCTCGCCTACACGTTGCTCAAGATAGGCTTTAAAGTCTCCGTTCAATCCCCACGCATTCCAAAGGTCCTGGCCTAGTTCAAAGCCGCCTTTTTTCAGCATTTTCTTTATTATTATTTCCAGTAGCTTATGTTCAGGTATATTATTATCCAGGCCCATGCCATCATATACCAGATCTCCTAAATGACCGAGAAGAAATAAATTGCCATGCGGAGCAATTTTGTCTATCACAGCCATTTGGCGCGCATGTGTGAATTCTGAATAACATTGATTGATCTCTGCTAATTCATCTATTTTATTCCACAAATAACCTTTAGGAATTGTGTATTCTTCAAAATCCCATCCTGCTATTTTAGCAAGCGCTTTGCCATACTTAGTTTCATCAAAGCTGTTATGAAATTTATAGCTATAGGTGAATGTTTTAGCGCCGAGCCTATGCACCGCTGCTGCAAGCGTACGACTATCCAGCCCGCCTGACAATGCAAGCATTATATCTTTACCCGCTATTTGAGATGAAATTACGTCTTCAAATACTGCTGCAAATTTTTCAACACTTGCATCAAAGGATATAGCTTCCGGCCTATAATACCATTCCGGAGTTCGCGGTTTATTCCATTTTACATCTTTAAAAAAAGTATCGCAATTCAGCATAAAGCCAAACGCTGCCCATACACATATTGCAGCCCTATCCAGTTCACCAGCTATCTCTTGCTGCCTCACGTCTGTGGGGATCATCAACTTACTATCAATATGCGTTGCGTTATTATACATGTTCTTTCGCTACAGCAACTAAAAATATAATAGTCCGATACCCATACTTTTTTGTTCAGGCGATTCAATAAATTCTTTATGCCTGTAATTATTCTTTATACTCTGCCAGAATTCCGGCACTTCAATAGTTGCAGCATCGGGATTTTGTGTTTTATTAGGTATAATATCATGAAAGGCTACTAAGCCGCCTTCCCTTACTAATGGGCTATACATATCAAAGTCCTGCTTTACACCTTTAAAAGTATGGTCGCCATCTATAAACAGAAAATCAATCTTCCTTCCATTCAATTCCTTTTTCAGCTTTTGTAAGGTTTCCTCTTTATGCGAATCTTCCTGTAGTAATGCTACTTCACGCCCCTGCTGGTCCATTACAAATGACTTGTATAGCTTTTGCTTCTGATGCGGATATCCGCCACCGTGAATTCCACCCGGCAGATCGATAGAAATTATTTTAGACGCTTTAGTATATCTGCACCATGTAAATAAAGTGCCCCCTTTACGTGTTCCTATTTCCACTATTATTTCAGGCTTCAGATCTCTCACAGCATTTGCAAGGCCGGTTATCTCTGCTCTTTTCTGAGACATAGAAATAC
>JAFDXS010000141.1 GCA_018267795.1 Bacteroidota bacterium
ATCCGGTTTGTTTCAATTTCCCTGCCGGGCACCAGGACATTAACTATACGCTGTGCCTGGGCATGCAGCATAAGCTAACTGTAACAGAAAGTGGTGGCCATCTTGAACTGATGAAATAATTTACACAGTTGCTTTCCAGGCCGCCATACCGCCGGAAAGATTAATAAGATTGTCGTAGCCGGCAGCCTCAAGCCTTTGTATGGCAATGGTACTTCTGATGCCTTTTTCGCAATAAAGGACTACATCGCCTTCTTTAGGTATCTCGCTGATCCTATTCATCAGTTCGCCAAGCGGTATGTGTATGCCTCCTATATTATAGTCATTACGCTCCCAGTCTTCACGGATGTCTATGAGTGTGATATCTCTGTTTGCTTTTATCCAGCTTTGCAGCTCTTCGGCGCTTACCTGTTGCATAAGGTATTAGAAATGATGAACTGTAAAATTAGGCAGATAAATCTTCTCCGCCGGAGTGATTCTTGTCAATTATTCTTTCTACCAGTTCTTCATCTTCTATACCATCGGGAATAAAAAAGAGAATAGGCATTACAGTAAAGCAAGCAAAGGAGATATAAATAGATACAAAAGCCATGGGGATGGACAGCAAATATGCACCCATACCCAGAAAATTCTTAACCCTTGCCCGTTTATTCAATTTCGCTATTTCCCGCTGTATCAGTTTATCATCCTTATGCATCATATCGTGCCGCATAGCGTATGCGCGCATGATAGAAAAAGAAAACGTGGCCATAAAGAGCACCCCACCGTATATAGCAGTTGACTGGGGCAAAAAAGGATTGCCGCCCAGCATAGAAGTAGGAAACGGTATAAGGCTAAGCCAAAATAATAAGTTAAGATTGAGCCAAAGCAACTTTTCATCTACCCGCTGCAGCAACAGATACAAATGGTGGTGGTTGAGCCACATAATACCCACTACCAGGAAGCTAAACACATAAGTAATAAGCTTAGGCACCAGGTTTATCAGTTGTTTCGTCACCACCAGTTGAGTGAAATTATCTTTACTGATAACATGGCTGAACTTAATATCAAATACCATGATGGTAATGATAATGGAGATAACACCATCGCTAAACGCTTCTACCCTGTTTGTTGATATATTCATAACCCCTTATAACATAAAGCTATACAATTTCTGTATAGCAATAAAGGTTATGCCAGCATTAGTCCTTATCGTTCAGTGCCGTCCAAAGCACGTCTTTCAAAGTGTTGATGCCTTGTTGGGTAACTGCTGAAATAAATAAATGGGGAATATCTGTGGGCAGTGTTTCTGCTATTGCCTCCTTAAGTTCATCATCCAGCATATCGCTTTTGCTTATAGCTATAATGATCTTCTTATCCAGCAATTCGGGATTATACTCTTCCAGCTCGTTGAGCAGGATATTAAACTCCTTAGCATGGTCAGGGCTATCAGCCGGTATCAGGAATAAGAGAACAGAGTTGCGCTCAATATGCCTCAGGAAACGATGACCAAGGCCCTTGCCTTCCGCTGCACCTTCTATTATACCGGGAAGATCGGCAATGCAGAATGATTTATTGTCTTTGTACTGTACTATGCCCAGCTGGGGTACCAGCGTGGTAAATGCATAATTAGCTATTTTAGGTTTTGCCGCGCTCACTACAGAAAGCAAGGTAGATTTACCTGCATTAGGGAAGCCTACAAGGCCTACATCTGCAAGTATCTTCATTTCTAATACCTTCCAGCCCTCATGACCCATCTCGCCGGGCTGTGCATATTCGGGAGCCTGGTTGGTAGCGCTCTTAAAGTTGGTATTACCCAGTCCGCCACGGCCACCCGGTACCCATACTACTTCCTGGCCATCTTCCAGTATTTCTGCTTCTATCTCTTCCGTTTCCTCATCTATGGCTATAGTACCAAGTGGCACTTCCAGAATTATATCCTCACCCTGGCGACCGGTGCAGTTATCTTTACTACCACCTTCACCATTTTCTGCCAGTACATTTTTGTGATAACGTAAATGCAGCAGCGTCCATAGCTGCTTATTGCCACGAAGTATAATATGGCCGCCACGGCCGCCATCGCCACCGTCAGGACCAGCATTAGGATTGAATTTAGTGCGTGCGAAATGCGCGCTACCGGCACCACCCTTACCGGAACGGCAGAAGATCCTTATATAATCTACAAAGTTTCCTTTTTCCACTAGGCCGGCAGGAGGTATTTGTCAATATGCTTTGAAAGTATTTTGAAAGTGTCTTCTATAGTATTGTCACCTTTCACACGTTCCAGCTTACCGTGGTGATTGTAATATGTTGCCACAGGCTCTGTTTTGGTCTGGTATTCTTTTACACGCTTGCCTATCACTTCTTCATTGTCGTCGCTGCGACCAGATGTAGTGCCGCGATTGATCAGGCGCTTCATCAGCTCTTCAGCAGGTACTTCTAAGGATAATACAAGGTGTATTTGTGTATTCTTAAACTCCAGCAGCTTATCCAGCGCCTCGGCCTGGGCCTTAGTGCGCGGAAAACCATCGAATATAAATCCGCGTGCCTCCGGCCTTTCATCTATTTTGCTGCTTATCATACCTATCACCACTTCGTCAGGCACCAGCAGACCCTGGTCCATATATTTTTTAGCTTCCACGCCCAGGGGGGTATGACGGCTCACTTCATCACGCAGCAGATCCCCGGTTGAGATGTGCTCTAACTGGTAGGTCTTTACAATATTTTCAGATTGCGTGCCCTTACCACTGCCCGGAGGACCAAATAAAATCAAATTAAACATAATTAGAAAAATAAATTTAACGTCACAAAAATAGCCAACTGTACGAATTAACAATGAAAACTATCAGAAGATTAAGTTATTACCGCATTTGGCAATAGTATAATTAGCTATTCGGGGGATAAAACTCCGGCTCTTTATCTGTGAAAAAGAGCAATCAGGCCAGGAAGCAACCACCCGCACATTACAGTCTCACACGGCAAATCCTCATTACTAAGGATATAAAAAAGACTCTCACCATCTTATATATAATTTGCTAATCTAAACCAGTGATCTCTAAAGTTATCAAATTTTTAAATAACAAAATATTCCCGCTTCCCATTTTAGCATTACTTTCTGAAAAGCAGATCTTTTATACCTGCGTCTGTTATTTTGAAGTCGCCGGGCTGCATATCATTTATGCTTACCATTCCAATACTGTTTCTTATCAGCCGCAATGTAGGAAAACCTACTGCGGCAGTCATACGTCTTACTTGCCTGTTTTTACCTTCGGATATGGTGAGCGATACCCATGAAGTAGGAATATCTTTTCTAAATCTTATTGGCGGATTTCGCTCCGGCACCTTTGGTTCTTCTTCAAAAATTTTTGCAATGGCCGGTTTTGTTTTATACATCTTGCCATTCACATTTATCTGTATACCTTGCTGCAGTTTTCTTATTGCTTCATCATTTATCATTCCTTCCACTTGAACCCAATATGTGCGCTTATGTGCAAATGACGGATCGAGCAATTGGTGTGTAAGCGGCTTATCATTTGTTAACAAAAGCAGTCCTTCGCTGTCATAATCTAATCTGCCCACAGGGTAAATATCTTTCCCAATATTCTTCAAATAGCCGGCTAAAGTCGCTTTTTCTCCTTCTCGCGAAAATTGTGATAGTACCTGAAATGGTTTATAAAAAATGTAGTACTGCAGCATGCTAAAAAAATGTATCGGCTGAAACTTGCTATAGTAAAGGTTTTCAAGGGAGCATAAAAAAAGTCCGGAAGTGTTGTGGGACTTCCGGACTCGTATAAAGGATGGGTTAGTAAGTACAATCCTTACACAATATTAAAAATAATTTCACGACTAAAAAAATTCTTTACAATTTTTTTTTGCGATGTTGAAAAGCTGTTGACAACTTATAAAGCGATAATAAAAACAATAAAGGCATTTAGTATTTTATAGCAGCTGTGTAAATGCCTTTATCCTTTAAAATTTATTACCAGTCTTTTTCCATTCTTACAGGCACACCTTTCTCTTTTTGTTTTTTATCCTGCAGCTTTTTTTCTTCCTGTTGCAGTGCGTTTAATAATTGGTCGGCTTGTTTTTCAGACAGCTTACTTGGCTGTGACTGCGGATGCTGCTGATCGTTTTTATCCTGCTGGTCTTTGTGTTGTTGGTCCTTATTTTGATCACCTTTGTCTTTCTGATCTTTGTTCTGTTGGTCCTTATTTTGCTGGTCTTTCTTTTGTTGATCTTTGTTCTGCTGGTTTTGTTTATCCTTGTTCTGCTGGTCTTTATTCTTTTGATCTTTATTGTTCTTGCCACCTCCACCATTCTGTTTCTTCATCATCTCCAGTGCGTAGGAGAGATTGTATTTTGCATCTGCATCCTGTGGGTTATTGCGCAGGGCTTGCTTGTAATAATCTACTGCATCTTCCCATTTTTTTTCCTGCATGTAGGTATTACCTATATTATAGTTAGCCTGCCCCTTTGCGTCTTTGTTATTAGCAGTCTTGGCTGCCGCCGCCAGTACTTTTCTCGATGCGTCTAGCTGGCCTTGCTGGTATAGTGAGTTACCGAGGTTAAAGATACCCGGCAGGTTGTTAGGATTTTTCTGCAACGCTTTTTCATATTCCTGCGATGCTTCCTTATACTTCTTCTCCTCGTACAGCTTATTCCCTTTTAGTATCAAGCTGTTATTCGTTTGTGCATAGCTTAGTGTTGCCATGCACGCAAGAATAGCTGTTATGTAAAGTCCCTTGCTCATACTGTTTTTGCTTTCATCTTTTTATTTGCTCCCGGCAATATCCATTCAATGATCAATATCAGAAAACCTACAATAAGGAAGTACTGAAAATAACTAGTGAAGTCTGTAAACACCACAGCACCCAGGCTTTTTTGTTCCATACCGCTTAGCTCATCCATCAGCTTGTCTGCTACTTCATCTGCATTGCTTAGCAGGCTATAGGTACCATGCCCTGCTGCGGCTATAGAGCGCAGCTCATCTTCATTCAGCTTGCTTATTACCGGGTTGCCTTTATCATCCAGCTTCACTGCCTTAGTATCAGGGTCATAGAGTGTAGCACCTTGCGGCGAGCCTATGCCTACGGTATGCACTATCACGCCCTGGTCAGCAGCTTCCCTTGCTTTTTCCAGCGCATGCTCGTCATGATCCTCACCATCTGATATAATGACAAGCGATTTATATTTTTTCTCTTTTTGCGAGAATGACTGCAGCGACATATCTATAGCATCGCCTATCACAGTGCCTTGCATAGGTACTATATCGGGTGTCACGTTTTGCAGCATCATCTTCACTGCGCTGTAGTCCACGGTGAGCGGCACCTGCAGATAAGCCCTGCCCGCAAACACAACCAGTGCTACGCGGTCGTTCTGCATATGGTCTATCATGCGGTTTATCAGTTGCTTGGCGCGCGTTAGCCTGTCCGGTTGTATATCGCGCGCCAGCATACTTTTACTTATATCCAGCGCTATCACCACGTCCACGCCTTTGCGCTGTACCTTTTCTGTTTTATCACCGGTCTGTAGGTTTGCCCAGCCTATTACTATGCAGCAGAAGGCAATACATAATAATATAAAGCGCATGGTATTGCGCCCGGGTATAAAGCCGAGCATTTGCTCAGATACCAGTCTTGCCTCACCCAGTTTTTTCAGTTTGCTTCTGCGCCAATAGAGCATCCATAGAAACAGTATAAGAAGGACCGGCAGCAAGCCCAGGGCAAATAAATAAGATATATGTTGAAAGCGAAGCATGGTATTGTTTAGAACGAACGCAAATTTAATCTTCTATTGATTTTGTCAAGATAGACAAATTATGTTTTTTAATTTTTTTAACATCGGTATTTTCTCTGTTTATCTTGCATAAATTTTTCCTCCATACTCTTGAAAGATAAATCATATATACCTGCCCTCACGGGTGTGCGTGCTGTAGCAGCATGGCTGGTTTTCTTTCATCACTACAATAAAGGCGATTTTCCTTACTCTGTATTCAGGTTATTCAATGAGTTTCATATTGGGGTTAGCTTGTTCTTTGTGTTGAGCGGTTTTCTTATTTGCTTTCGTTATTATGATAATATTGAATTGTCCCGGCCATGGTTTGGACGATATATCAAGAACAGGATCGCGCGCATATACCCAATGTATTTTTTGCTTACGGTTGCTACGTTTGCGTATGCGTGGTATGCTAAAGACAATAGTATATACAATGGGTTTCAACATCCCGGTGCTTTATTAATGCTCAACCTTACATTTCTAAGAGGTTTCTTTGATGATCTTAAATTTACAGGTATAGCACAGGGTTGGTCGCTTACCGTGGAGGAATGTTTTTACCTGCTTGCTCCTTTCTTTTTTATGCTCATAAGAAAAAAGAAAGAGTCAATATTTTACCTGCCCTTATTGATATTGTTATGCGGCATTGTATTGGTTGCTATATTCAGTCATATTAACTTCTATGGGTTTTATGGCAATTACCGTTTCATGTTCCTTTATACATTTACAGGGCGTTGCGTTGAGTTCTTTGCAGGTATAGCTTTAGCACTTGTTGTTATGAAGAACAAGACGCTAAAAAGCCGTTTGCCATTGTTTACTATTGCAGGCATTATAGCTATTGGTATTTGCTTGAGTGTACTTGCTGCTATTCCACTCACTGCTGATATAAAATTTGGACTGCACCA
>JAFDXS010000142.1 GCA_018267795.1 Bacteroidota bacterium
AGTTACATAAGGGAAATATGGCGCAGCGGCTCTGTATGACTGTTGTTTAGTGACAGGGTCTGTTACCAAACTATCTTTTGTGGCATATGAAAACTCGGCATCATTGGGCAATTGACGTTTTGCTTCAGAAGCCACTAACGACCAATCTGCCGAAAGTGCGCTGGAAATTTTATGTGTTCCCTGCAGCGTAATATTATCAATATTCTGCAAGGTTGTTCTTGTTTCGGTTTTGTATTTATTACCTATTACATTTACCCAGGTATCATTAAAGTGGGCACCACCTGGGACAGAGTCAATAATATTTCGTACACGATACTGATTCAACTGAATATGTGTGCCAAACAAACTGATAGAATTCTTGTCATTGATTTTGTAGTCTAACTTTGCTATAGCTCCCATTCTTCTGGAAAGAAGCGAGTAATTCCTATGCTCTATATCTGAAAATCCGGGAAGGTTATTTGTATTTATGTCAGCGGATGGTGCACTAACAACATTTTCAACAAATAGATTTGAGTTGTAACCATCATACGTATTTTGATAGCTTCCTGATACAATAACACCCAACTTATCTTTAAAGAATCTATTACCAAGAGACACACTGGCATTAGTATTCAAAGGCATTGTCATATTGGATGTAACCAAATTAGAAGAAGGGAACATGGATACAGGTGCAAATACATTAGGGCCTAGAATTTCAGCAGGCGATTTTTTATTAATGTCTGCTGTGCTATATTTTTGAAAATCCTGACTCTGGAAAGCTGTGCTATAACCAACAGCCACATTGCCTTCTACCAAAAGTTTGCTAGGTGCGTCCTTCATCACCAGGTTCATACTGCCCCCTGTAGCATCAGCCTCCATGCTGGGTGTTAGCGATTTAATTACTTCCAGTCGTTCCAACAATTCAGCGGGAAACATGTCAAGCGGTACGTATCGATCTTTATTATCAGGGCTTGGAATTTTTACCCCATTCACTAAAGTTGTGTTGTACTTTTTATCCATACCACGGATAACTGCATATTGTGACCCTGAGTTGCTGGTTTCCATAGAGACACCTGATACGCGTTGCATTACTTCAGACACAGTGATATCCGGTGATATTTGTATAGCTCGTGCAGATAGTATATTCATTACGTTATCTGCATTCTTTTCTTTGTTATTGGCAAATGCATCTGAACCGCCTTCTGCTTTGGCAGACACCTGTATTTCTTTTAACTCTTTTGCAGACGATTGCTGATATATATTCAGCTTAACGACATCTTCTTTAGTTTTCAGCGTGATTAGCGTGTCTATAGGTTGATAACCCATATAGCTCACAGTTACTTTGTATGTACCGGCATCAAGGTTATTTAGGCGGAAAGATCCATCTAACTCTGTTATAGCTACTTTATTTATTGACTTTATTACAACATATGCACCAACAGTTTGCTCATGGGTCGCCTTATCATATACATGACCTTTTATCTCACCTGCCCTAAGAATTGTCGCATTGAAAAATACCAGAGATGTAACTACACAGATACGTAGAAGTTTGTGCATCGCGCTTTATAATTTCGGGCAAATGTCTAAAGCCGATGTGAGAAAGGAATGGGTTTATCGAGATTTTATAATTTGATAAAACTCCAATAACTCAAAGAAAACGATTAAATAATATTATCGTAACAATAAGGATACATTCGAGGATTATCCTACTGAACTACCTGTAATGTCTGTTCCTTTTCTTCTTGAAAAGAATATGCCTGAAGATATAAATAAGGGTAATGAAGAAAATAAAATAATTAGCCGCAAAGGCATATGTAATGCCGACCAACCCATATTTATTGACTAAAAAATAGCCCAGCACAACATAGAGAACATGGAAGAAAACCTCTGTAATTATGTACAATTTAGTCATTGACTTAGCGAGCATAAGATAGGCTAATATCCAGGTACCTACTTTTAAGAGATCACCAAGCATCTGGAATAAAAATAGCTCATTCATTGCTGTGAAAGCCCTTGTAAACAGCAGCCTGATAATAAAGGAACGGAATATGTATATAGCAATGCAACATAATGCCATCACCGGTAATATCATTTTGTAGCCAGAGCGTATTTCATGACGTATCTCACTTTTCGTCTTCAATGAAGCAAGCTTGGGTAGATAGTAAATAGAAATAGCTGAAGAAGCAAGGAGCAGATATGCATTAGAGATGCTATTAATCCCCTGCCATATACCTGCCGACTGAACAGACAAATGCTGTATGAGGTATTGGCGTAAAATGATTTGTGAAAGCGGCACCGTCAATGCTGAAACGATTGCCATTAAACTAAATGCAGACAACTTTCTCAGCATCTTTATATCGAAAGAGCCAAAGAAATAAGATAGCTTAAACCAGCTGCGTTTCATCAAGACATAACCAGAAATAAAAAAAACAATAGACTGCGCCAGGATGATTGACAATAGCGCGCCATAGATGTTAAAATAATATACCAATATTACAGTAAACAATAGGCCTGCTATATTTGAGGCCATGTTAACATAGGATAGCACTTTTATGTCTCCGCTACCATTTAATACAGATAAGAATAAGCTATTAAGCGCATATAGCACTATTGAGCATCCGAATACTATAAATACAGATGCATATGCTGAGGTGGTAAAAAGATAAGCTGACAACTGGTAAGAAAATAACATTAGCGTCAGGCCTATAATGCCGGAAGTGTATAACGTAATTTTAAATGAGGTACTGAACAGAGTATTTATCTTCTGCTCATTATTCCCATATTCAGCAGTATATTTTACAACACCTGTGTTTATACCTCCATTGGCAAAGGTGGTAGAAATGTTTATAAAATTATTGAACTGGCCAAGCAAAGCAACTCCCGTAGGTCCTGTACATACAGCTACCACCTTACCCGCTACTATGCCCGCTAGGGTGCGGATAAACGTAGAGATGACAGAATAGAAAGACGTTTTAAAAAGGTTCACGTGGCAGGGTTACAAATATCTGCGCAAGAAAAGAAAATAATACTATATATAATAATGTGATTTTTTGATTAACAAGCAATTTGTAACTGATTAACCAACCATTAAGGCAACAGAAGGTAAAATAATCCTACTTTCTTTTGTAGAGCTCGTAGTCGCCTACTGTGCTGTACAATACATACCTGTTACTCACAGATGGCAATGGATCTGTATTAAGGCGTATGTAATACTGCTCACCGTTTTGGCCGCATTTATCTACTTTACAGCCCTTCTTTTGACAGAAATAATACCAATAGAAACATTCATCAGAGCAAGCTACGCTGCTGCCTGCCGGAATCACATCTATACCCCCGTGAGTAAGAATTTCATACTTGCTGTTGATGTCATTATGATAGAGCCATACATCTACACGCTCGCGATTCTTAATGCCAAAATGGATACCTAATGCCAGCAAAAATAACACCATCAAGCCATTTGTAGCAATTCTTGCTTTAAGAACCCGTCCGAAACTCAATAACATTAAATACAAGGCATACACACTTAGCACCAGGCTAATGCTTATTTGAGCCCCCATAGAACGGTCTATGGGGTAAACCTTTATAGCATAGGCAATAATAATACAGGTAAGCCAGATAGCAACATAAAATGAGGCAAGAAATACATTTACTTTGCGTTTGTAAAAAAGGAATAAGATCAAGGGTAGCAAAAACAATATTAAGTCTGCTATATTATGCCCCAGAACAAAATTGGCTGAATAATAGTTGAGATAATCAGTAAAAATATTTACGCCCTCGTTATAGAAGGTCTGAAAAGTAAATGTGGTAGCCGCTACGTATTTATTGGCAGTCAATGCATGCAAACCTGAAAAACATATTGCAGGCAGATAAAGCAGATACACGAATGACAATATAAACAGTTGGCCAAGCCAAAACTTTTTGTCAAATGATTGCGCACTCAACATCCATATAGCACCGAATAACAGGACCGCAAAATGGAAGCATAAAAAGGTAGGTACGGTAAAGTATCCTATAATACTAAACAGTACGTATAAGTATATCCACCTCTCCTCCTTGCTCGTCGCATAGTTTACTACTGCCAAAAAAGATACCCAGCCTGAAAGATTATTAAGTTCGTAGCCCCTTGCCTCAAAACCAAAGCCCCATATAGGGAACTGAAAACAAACGATCAGAGTTGCTATTATTACTAACAGTCTACTCTTTATTAATTGGGACAGGAAAAAGAATACCGTTACAATTATACCCCAATAGCATACTAAAGATATTAGCTTACCTGTAAGTACCTTGTCTGCAGCAAAATGAAACAATACACTATTCAGGAAGTTAAATAGAATGTGATTGTTCGGCAACATGTAATAAGAAAGGACCTGAAAGGGCGGCAGCGATGCGCAATTGACAGCGGAGAACACTTCATCAAACCCCTGATGAACCAACGAATTACCCCACAGCCATGCAAGGGTGCAAATTGCGATGCAGATTGCTATAGCATAAACATCAGATCTGGGAATTTCAACAATATAAGGAACTGAAGGCTTTCTCAGTTTCTTATAAACAGCGTATAATACACCAGTGCTTAAAAGAAGCCCTATTGTACAATATGTATTTCCTTCTCTTTTGACAGCTGTAGTAAAAAAATCAGTCGTCCAATAGTTATGGCGGTAGAAACAACTGTTCGTTTGCAGGTACCATTTTACCAGATGGGGATAATCGAAAAAAAGATAAACGCCACAAAAAATGACAACAACAACAGCTATTATCATTGCGAGCGCTAAAAACCACTTACCCCTGATACGCATAGACGTCTAAAATACTATTGAAAATAGCATAAAGGCATAACTTATTTACTATCTGTAGATTTCTTCATCTCCTCAAGCATTGAAATAATTCTATCGAGCTTTTCAATTTCTAAATTGTTTAGCTTTAGTTGCAGGGCTTCAATCTCTTGCTTTGCTTCCAGGTTGGTCTGGTAATCGGCATGCGCCTGCATTCTGTCGCGCTCGCTTTGTCTGTTTTGCGACATCATAATTATTGGCGCTGCATAGGCTGCTTGTGTAGAAAACAATAAATTAAGCAGGATAAACGGATAAGCATCCCAATGATAAAAGAAGCCCACCAGGTTTAGGCTCATCCATACCACAACTATTATACTCTGAATAATAATAAATCTCCATGAGCCCATGCCGCTTGCTACAGCATCAGCCAAACGGTCGCCATACGTAAATGATTCCTTATGCATATCGTGCCATGTTTTCTTTTCCATTTACAAACTGCTTTTTTACGAAATTATCAGTGGAGCAAATGTACTCGTTTGCAATTTTACTACGGTAAATAAAAAACAATCAAGCTTAAGCTTATTATTAGGCTATTTACGTTTACCAAATAAGCCTTTCTTTTTAGGTTTTTCTTTCATTGCAGTTTTATCGTTGGTTATTGTGGCAACAAGCTTTTCATGTTTTACAATGATCTTATTTATACTCTGCCGCACATTTTTCACTATCGTTGGCATAAAGGCTGTAGTTACATCTCTGGGCAAATAGGTGTCTGCGGTGCGCAGCTGACCATCAGGCATAGGGTTATCACTATGTACAAAAAACTCATTTGCCAGAAATGAAACAACAGGCCTCGACTTTAGTTTATCATCTGCTGCCGGCCGCTCTACTTTTATCTTCAGATTATTATATAGCATGCTCACTTGCGAATGCGTATAATTTTTATTCCCATCCACTGTTGCATTCAGTGTATGTAATTGCAGGGAATCCACCTGCAAAAGCGATAATGGCCGCGTAACCTGGTTTATTTGTGCAGCATGCACGTTCTTAATATTTGCATGAATATTAAATGCGCCCGTAGTATCGGACAAGTTTACAGTGAATACCGCACTTATGTCGCTGGTGCGATAAAGCTTACCATTAGCCCTGGCTACAAGCTTATTGTTTCGTCCTATTAGTGTATCAATATTAGTAACATTATTTACGGAGCAATTGATCTTACTTAAATCAAGCCTTCCTTCCTGCATACTCACCTCATTAAGCTCAGTATAGATAACATGACCATCATGTACGGTTATGTCAGGAATATCGAGCTTCAGCGGCATTATCCGTATCATTATTGGCGGATCATCCTTTACGACATTAGCTGGCCGTGCGGGCGGTAAATAGCTAAAGTATAATGCCACGCGCGGATCAGTAAGATGTATGGCAGTGCTCCGCAAGGTTTTGTTATGAATCAGCTGCTGCCACTTAAAATCTATAAACTGCACCATTGATACATTTGCATTGCAAATGGTAGTACGGTGGCCTACAATGCGATAATATTCCATCTTACTTACTATAGGCGCTACAGATATATCTCGCAGGGAAAGCGATTCTTTAGCCGTATTGAAATAAAAAGACCTTGTTTTAAAAGCATATAACATAGATGGCTTTTGAAAAAGAAAAGCTGAGGAGTCTATAATGCAAGACCTGGCTAGCAGAAAACGAGTGGTATCTTTATCCTTATTGTCAAGCAGCCAATCATTTAATATTCCTTCGCCTCCATTTAGCCTGCATATAAAGCTATCTCTGTCTTTGGTAAATGATTTGAACATTATATCAGGCTCAATAATGTGTATTGAGTTCGCAAATAACCTTTTTATTTCTGCCGATTCTTTTTTTCCTTGCCATATTTTA
>JAFDXS010000143.1 GCA_018267795.1 Bacteroidota bacterium
AAAGCCATTAGAAGTGAAATACCTAAAAGTATCATCAAATAACCATTGACCCTCATAAAGAGGCTGATGAGAATATTCAATAATTATTGCAACACATTTCTTAATAGTATTTTCTCCACCAGCAATAACTTTTTCTTCATAGCCTTGAACATCAATCTTCATCAAAATATTGTTTTCAATATTTAGATTTGCGGTAACATCGTCAAGTCTTTTTAAATCTATTACTTGCTTATTTACATAATAAGATTCGGGGTATAAATCTTTATGAAGGTTTTCCATTGGTAAAATGGATGAGCTTACAAAGTTTCCACTAATATTTATTTCAGCCGATCCACTATGATCGCTTAATCCACAATTGAAAGCAGTTACATTTAGTTTTTTTGTGTTTTTCAATAATTCATCGTAACAGCTTTTTATGGGTTCAAATGCTAAAAAATTTCTTCCAGGCAATGAATTGTCAATAGCTTTTATAAATTGGCCTTCATTTGAACCTACATCGATAATAGTTTTTATGTCTAAATTGTTTATCCAATTTCCTAACTCAAATGAATTGACATATTTAGTTTTTACAATCTCATATCCAAAGCCGTTTAAAATAGAGCGGAAGAAACGGGATAATATTTTTGCCATTATTTAATTTAATTAAGTAAATGAAGTTTTCTGAAGTATAGATTATGCCAAACGATAGTCGAAGATAAGTTTGCCGATTTTTTAATTGATAATAAGCCAATAACTATCTCTGCCTCTTTTGGTTAGGATGAATAGCCCAGTGTAACGAAAATACAAAAATAGTGATTAACTTCGTTTTCCTTCATACTTCATTATAGCAATTATTTTAAACATAGAAGCATAAATGCAAGAATGCTTACCTAAGATTACAGTTGTTACCCCATCATATAATCAAGCGCAGTTTCTTGAACAGACCATATTATCCGTTATTGGCCAAGGATATCCAAACTTAGAATATATTATTATGGACGGAGGGAGCACTGATGATAGTGTAGGTGTAATTAAAAAGTATGAAACTCATATTGATTATTGGCAGAGTGAGAAAGATAATGGGCAAGGAGCTGCTATAAATGCCGGTTTTGCAAAGGCTACAGGAGATGTTGTTTGCTGGCTCAACTCTGACGATCTTTTTATGCCGGGCACTTTGCTAAAAATTGGCAGAATGTTCAGACAGATTAAGGAACCAACCATCATTTTTGGCAATTGCCTTCACTTTTATGAAAATAATGAAAAGGCAAGAGGAAGTAATGTTGAGAAAAATTATCGTGAACTAAAATTAGAGTTGACTGATTATATAATACAACCATCAAGTTTTTGGTCTAAACAAACCTGGGAAACTGTTGGAAATATTGATGAGCGCTATGCGTATGTTTTTGATTGGGAATGGTTTATCAGAGCCAAACGTAAGGGCGTAAAATTTCATCCGATTTCTGATTATCTATCTTTATACCGTATACATGACGCTCACAAAAGTGGTACAGGTGGAAATAAAAGAGATGAAGAAATTGAATATATATATAAGCAATATTCGAATGAGAAGATATCGCATGCCTACAAAAAATGGTATACGTATACTAATAAGTCAAAATTTTTTCACAAGGTTGTATATGCAGCAAATCATTACAATATCAGCATTCTAAATAGAATAATTTACTTATTCTTTTTTAGCTCTATTAGTTATAATGAGTACACCAATATTATTCCCAGATAATACGATCTAATATAATATAGCGCTTTTTGTGGTCTGAAGTTCATTGCCTATTTAAGTAACGTCACACTTCCTTTTTGCGTGATGGCGCAGCCGTCTGTGGTAATTATCTTCAGTATGCAAGCATAGGTATCTACTGGCTGTGAGGCTCCATTAAAAGTGCCATCCCAGCCTGTGGCCGGATCATGGCTTTCAAATACCTTTTGGCCCCAGCGATTGAAAACGGACATTTCCATAGTAGCTATACCATTGCCTCTCACGTATAACACGTCATTGGCTCCATCTCCATTAGGGCTGAATGCGCTTGGAAATCCGACATGTACTTCCTGCTTTGGCTCTACGGTGACCGAGGCAATGCTGCTGCAGCCATTGGCATCAGTTCCTTTTACATAGCAAGTGATTGGGCTTGTTATGGCAGCAGTGTTGATGACAGGATTGGGCGCTGTGCTGTCAGTAAAGTATTGGCCGGGGCCCCAGGTATAGCTGATACCGCCTGTAGCATTTAATTGTATAACTCCTGAACCGCAAGTGCCACCGGGCGCCACCTGTGCGGTAATAAGAGGCAGTGGGTTTACTACTACACGTACAGAATCAGTGCCGGAGCAGCCGCCATTATCAGTGCCGGTAAGTTTGTAAGTTGTTGTTGTGCTGAGGATTACTGTAGGGTCTGAGCATGTATCACAAGAAAGCCCGACTGATGGACTCCATTTATATTTATCAGCACCTGATGCGTGGAGCGAAGTCGTGCCACCGATGCATATCTGTGAGTCCGTGCCGGCATTTACTGTTAGCCCACCGGTTTGGACTTGTATGGTGTCTGATGCCGTGCACCCGATACTGTTAGTGACTGTAACAATATAACTGCCCGGTGTTGAAATAGTAATAGAGGCAGCAGTGCTGCCGGTATTCCATAGGTAAGTAGTGCCGGATGGTTGAGTTGAGGCTGTGACTGTTATAGAGCCGGAGCAAAAAGACGTATCATTACCAAGGCTTACAGCAGCATCAGGGTTATAGTGATATAGCTGGCTGATCTCAGCATTTGTCAAAGCTCTGTTATAAACAGAAACATCGTCAATTGCCCCGGTAAAAGGATTAGTGCCATTAGAATAATCCTGTCCTATTGCAAAGTCCTCTGACGTGGAGGTTGGATAAAAGGAACTAGTAAAAGTACCTACGCTAATAGTGTCAACAAAAAACTCATACGTGTTGCTGATTCTACGCAAAACAGCGTTATGCCACTGGTGAAAGGTCACATAAACAGGCAAGAACTCGGACACATTACCAAATACTATCCCTGCATCATGGCCAGGGCCAGCCGTGAATGAATCGACCGTAATTATTTCATATCCATCATAGTTTAAGTTGCCGTTTGCAACAATTACTGCATTGCTGGGAGTATCGACTCTGAACCAGGCAGAGTATGTAAAATCCGTATTATCAGTAGGAAGAGGTGGATTACGATAGAGCTCATTGCTGCCCATAGCAGTGCTGCCGCTGAAATAATAGGCGCTATTTGGGCTCCTGAAGCGATCCGTAGTTAATGTTGCGCCACCTACGGTAAGATGATAGCCATTACCACTTTCATCATGGGCATTTCCGCAAAATGGGTACCAGGCAATAAGACCCGTAGAGGGCAGCTGAGCAAAAGTGCAAATAGAAAACAGAAGAAATAGTGAAGAAAAATAATATTTCATAAGTATAATAATGGTGTAAATAAAAGGGCATCAAAGCATTAGGGTATAAGGGAAATATTTAAAGTAAAGATATTAATCTTTACCGTTTTTTATGAATATTAATGCCCCGTTAAATACAAATAAAACATGATTGCTATTTTAGCTTATAAGCGTAACTTTGTGCATTCTAATAAAAATCTCTTCGGAGCTGGGATTCTCTTATGAACTTTTTATTGCTGGCAGTGGAGCAAAACACGCCATTTAATTATTTTCCGGTAGCCTTACAATTGGTTCTTGCTATAGGATTTGTGGTAGTGATGATGGCCGTAACGCACCTGCTGGGGCCGAAAAGAAGAACAAAAGACAAACTTATCAACTTTGAAAGCGGTATTCCTTCTGTAGGTAATGCCCGCCAGCCAATGGGTATTAAATACTTCCTGGTGGCTATATTGTTCGTGCTGTTTGATGTGGAAGTGATCTTCTTTTATCCTTATGCGGTAAATTTTAAGTTCCTGGGTAAGGATGGGTTTATAGAAGTGTTGCTATTCGTAGCATTCTTCCTGTGCGGGTTCGTATATATAGTGAAGAAGGGAGCATTAGATTGGGAAGATTAAGAAAGGTTGAAGGCGTTTTGAACAGCTTTCGGCTTTAGATTGTTTAACATGTTTAAATTTTAATAGTTATGCCTCGTCCGGTTCAGTATAATACGAAGGTGAAGATGGTGGAAATGCCCAAAGGGTATTCCGGGGAAGGTTTTTTTGCAACATCGTTTGATAAAGTAGTAGGGTTGGCCCGCAAAAATTCATTGTGGCCTTTGCCTTTTGCTACTTCATGCTGCGGTATTGAATTTATGGCTACCATGGGTGCCAACTATGACCTGGCACGTTTCGGCTCGGAGCGTATGGGCTTTACGCCGCGCCAGTGTGATATGCTGCTGGTAGCAGGTACCATAGCCAAAAAGATGGGACCGATATTGCGCCAGGTATACCTGCAGATGGCAGAGCCGCGCTGGGTGATAGCAATAGGTGCCTGTGCCTGTACGGGTGGTATCTTCGACTCTTATCCTGTGCTACAAGGTATAGACCAGGTGATACCGGTGGACGTATATGTACCTGGTTGTCCTCCAAGGCCGGAAGGTATATTGGATGGTATCCTGAAGCTACAGGACCTGGTGCAGAACGAAAGCCTGCGCAGAAGGAACAGTGACCAGTATAAAGAGCTGATGCAGAGCTACGGCATACAGTAAGAAATTAAAAATTAAAAAGCCAAAATTCGAAAAGAGGGTTTTGGTTTTTGTTATTTGAGCTGATTATGGCATTGACCAAGGAAATAATAAAAGAACGTTTAACAGAAAAATTTGGTGAGCAGCTCACTGAATGGGCAGAGCCGTATGGCATGCTCACTTTTACTGCTCCCGCAGAGATGAACCTGAAAGTAATGCAGTTTCTTTTTGACGATGAAACTTTGCGTTTTAGGTTTCTTACAGACCTTACGGGGGCACATTTCCCTGACAGGAAGGGTGAAGAGCTATCTGTTATTTACCATTTGCATAGCCTGGAAAACAATATACGCCTGCGCATGAAGGTATATACACCGATAGAAAAACCGGATGTATTTACCGCTACCCAGCTGTTTGCCGGGGCTAACTGGATGGAGCGTGAAACTTATGACTTCTTCGGTATTAATTTCGTGGGACACCCTAATCTTACCCGTATATTGAATGTGGACGAAATGGATTACTTCCCGATGAGGAAGGAATATACCATGGAAGACCCTACGCGTATAGATAAGGATGACGAAATGTTTGGCAGAGGCGGAACAGTAGTATAAATAAGTAAAAAATTGCTGAGGACTATAACATGTCTGAACATCATATAAAACTCTCTGAAGAGTCGTTACAAAAACAAACGACCACGCTGAACCTGGGTCCTACGCACCCGGCTACGCATGGTGTGTTTCAGAATATACTGGAGATAGACGGCGAACGTGTGCTGGAAGCTACACCTACGGTAGGCTACATACACAGGGCATTTGAAAAAATAGCCGAGCGTCGCCCGTACTATCAAATCACTCCGCTTACTGATCGTTTGAACTATTGCTCATCACCCATTAATAATATGGGCTGGCACATGACGATAGAAAAACTGCTGGGTTTGAAGCTACCTAAACGTGTGGAATATCTGCGCGTGATTATAATGGAGCTCGCCCGCATAGCAGACCACCTGGTGTGTAACTCGGTGATAGCGGTGGATACAGGGGCATTAACAGGCTTTACCTACGTTTTCCAGTACAGGGAAATGATCTATGAAATATTTGAGGAAATATGCGGCTCCCGCCTTACTACCAATATAGGTCGTGTGGGTGGTTTTGAGCGCAATTTCTCTGAGACTGCATTTAAGAAACTTAAGACGTTCCTGGACAAGTTCCCTAAGGCACTAAGGGAATTTGAAAACCTGATGAACCGCAACCGTATTTTCATGGAGCGCTGTATAGGAGCAGGACCAATAAGTGCAGAAAGAGCATTGAGCTATAGCTTTACGGGTCCTAACCTGCGTGCTGCAGGTGTGGACTATGATGTACGTGTGGCACAACCATACAGCTCATACGAAGATTTCGATTTTAAGATACCGGTAGGTACAACAGGCGACGTGTATGACCGCTATATGGTGCGCAACGATGAGATGTGGCAGAGTGACAGCATCATACGCCAGGCACTGGAAAAAATAGAAGCGATAGAAAGAGAATTCCCTGAGCAGAAGAATATATTCTATGCTAAGGAAGCAGACCGTTATCACCTGCCGCCTAAGGAAGATGTATATACAAAGATGGAGGCGCTGATCTATCACTTTAAAATGGTGATGGGTGAAATAGATGCACCTCCGGGCGAGGTATATCACTCGGTAGAAGGTGGTAATGGTGAGGTAGGCTACTACCTGATAAGTGATGGTGGCCGCACGCCATATCGTTTGCACTTCCGCCGCCCGTGCTTTATCTACTATCAGGCTTATCCTGAGATGATAAAAGGTGGATTGTTGAGTGATGCGGTAATAGCACTGAGTAGCCTGAATGTAATAGCAGGAGAATTAGACGCATAATTTTAATTAGCAGATTGAAAATGGTAAAGTTTTCGCAGGAAAAGTTAGATAAGGTACAGGAGATCATCGGCCGCTACCCGGAAGGGAAGCAGAAGAGTGCGCTGATACCTGTGCTGCATTTGGCACAGGATGAATTTGGTGGCTGGCTGGATGTGC
>JAFDXS010000144.1 GCA_018267795.1 Bacteroidota bacterium
ATGAAAGAGTGTATGATCTGGTAGATAAATACCGCGGAAACCGTACAGGAGAGCTTTGCGGGCTATGGAATTCAAAGGCAATTGCGGGAAAAGGTTTTAGTTTCCTGCTTACCAAAATGGGCGTTGCCCTGGCAATACTGCTCAAAATGAATTCGCTTTTTGTGCTTTGCGCACCGTACACAGTTGAGATGTGCGAGAAGGCTGGTTTTGTAGTGGAAGATTCAATAGGAGATAAGGGTAAGTTTATTTATCCCAAGCTTGACCTTATAGCCACGATATTATTGATAAAAGATTTATACAATTTACCAACGGCGGATAGTGATTTCAAGAAAAGAATATTAGATTTAGCATCAAATCCTGTGCAAGTAAGTGTAGAAACTGGTCCTAAAGGTGACTTTGAGGTGGATTTTAACCTTAACTGGGAAATAAAATAAAGCTTATCTGCGTCATATTATGTTTAGCGTAAAGAATACAAACATACGTTGTTGTATCATCTTAGTAGTCTTACTGTGCATAGCTCCTCATTTTTCTTTTGCTCAAAATGCCGTCATTAAAGATGGTCAAAGTCAGCTTATAGGACTTAACACTTATTTCCTGGAGGAGAAAGACAAAGCCTTATCATTTGATGAGGTAAGAAATAACCCGGGCTTTACCTTGAATAATAAAAAGGTTCTAAATCTTGGTTTAACAAATTCAAGCTTTTGGATAAAGTTCACTGTCGTGAACGAGTCTGAAAACAATGATTTTACGCTTAACATTGACCAACCAAATCTTAATTATGTAGAGATGTACGCGCCTGACAGCAACGGAAATTATCATGGTCAGCGCGTTACCGGTACCAACTATAACTTTTTTACCCGTGCATTGGTGGCCCCCAGTTTCCTTTTTCCATTAGCACTCCCTCATAATAAGGCAGTTACTTACTACATGAAAGTAAGTGGTAATACACCATTAGTTATACCAATGTTCGTAGGCGCCAGTGAAAGTGTAGTAATAAATCAAAGAACAAAGAACATATTATTTGGCATTTATGCTGGTATCATTATCTGTATGCTTTTGTATAATATGTTCCTGATGTTCAGCATACGGGAAGATAAAAGTTATATATGGTATGTGTTACATACCCTATTCGTAGGGCTTACGCAGGCAAGTTTCTTTGGTTATTCATTTGAATTTTTATGGCCTGATAGTCCATGGCTGGCCAACGAATCTGTTTTTATATTTACTTGCCTTGTCAGCGTAGCGGGTATCATCTTTATGCAGATATTTTTAAATGCTAAAGAAACCATCCCTCGCTTAAACAAGGTTTTCTTTATATTTTTCGCATTATATGCTATCATAGCAGTATTAGCTTTAACAGGCAATGGCGTAAACGCTTATAAGATAATGCAGCCTACACAGGGTATGGTAGCTCTTTTTATCTTGTACATTTCACTGAAGCTGGTGCTTGATGGATATAAACAAGCCCGCTTTTATCTCTTGTCCTGGTTTTTGCTCATGATAGGAATTATCATCTTTGCGCTAAAGGACTACAACCTGGTGCCGTATAACAACTTTACATCTACTATTATGTTATCGGGCTCGGCTGCACAGGTAATACTCCTGTCATTTGCCCTTGCCGATAAAATAAATGTGTTCAAGAGAGAAAAAGAAGATTCCCAGGTGCTGGCGCTGGAAGCTGCACAGGAAAATGCGCGCATCATACGCGAGCAGAACCTGATATTGGAAACAAAAGTGAAGGAACGCACCATGGAATTGACTGCTTCCAATGCAGAATTGAATAAAACGCTTATAGACCTTAAAGAAGCTGAGTCGCAACTGGTAGAATCTGAAAAGATGGCGTCACTTGGTCAGCTTACTGCAGGTATCGCACATGAAATAAACAACCCGATAAACTTTGTAACCTCTAATGTAAACCCGCTGAGGCGCGATGTGGAGATGCTGCTGGACGCAGTAGGCACAATTGAGAACATAGGTCTTTCAGATGAATCAATAAATAATAAGAAACAACAAATAGAAGAGTATAAAGAGGAGATAGACTTCGATTATCTGAAGGTGGAAATAGCTCATTTGCTAAAAGGTATAAGTGAAGGCGCATCCAGAACCGCAGAGATAGTAAAAGGGTTGCGTATATTCTCACGTCTTGATGAGGATGACCTGAAAAAGGCTGATGTGAATGAAGGCATGGACTCTACAATGGTAATAGTAAACAACCTGCTAAACGGAAAAATAAAGGTTGTAAAGGAATATGGCAATTTACCGCTCATAGAGTGCTATCCGGGTAAGCTGAACCAGGTTTACCTAAATATAATCAGCAATGCCATACATGCCATACACAAAAAATATGGAGAAGCCGGTGGTGGTGTACTGAAGATAAGTACCAGTTGCAATGAAAAAAGCGTGTTCGTGAAGATAGAAGATAATGGTACGGGCATGGATGAAGCGACGAAAAAGAAAATATTTGAGCCGTTCTTTACCACTAAGGAGGTAGGGGAAGGTACCGGGCTGGGAATGTCAATAGTATATAATACTATTAAAAAACATAATGGCCAGATATATGTAAACTCTACACCGGGTGTTGGCACAGAGTTTATTTTAGATATACCTATTATTCACGAAATATTGTAAATTAGTATTCAGGTGAGTAAACAAGAGAGAATAAAAATATTGTATGTTGACGATGAAATCAACAACCTGCACGGCTTTAAAGCCTCATTCAGGCTTGATTATAACGTCTTCATCGCGAATAATACAGCAGAGGCGACCGATATACTAAATAACCATCCGGATATACGTGTTATATTTTGCGACCAGCGCATGCCCGATAAAACGGGCGTTGAATTCTTTGGAGAAATTCGCGGCCAGCACCCCCATCCTGTAAGGATGTTGCTTACCGGCTATACAGATATAGAATCTGTGATAGACGCTATAAACATGGGGCATATATTCAGGTATATAAAAAAGCCCTGGACAGACGCAGATATACGCTCAGCTGTAGATGAAGGCAACAAATTTTACCTTGCTAACTCCATGCTGGCCATTAAAAACGAGGAACTGCAAAAGGCCTATAATGAGCTGGATAAATTTGCTTATAGCGTAACGCATGATATGCGTGGCCCATTGCTAAGCATACTGGGCGCCGTAGATGTAGCTCAAAATATAGATGATATTGGAGAGATAAAGGAAATGCTGGGCCTGATGGAGCTATCTGTAAAAAAGCTGGACAACTTCATACAGAATATACACGACTACTATAACCTGAAGAGAGGCGATCTGCAGATTACCGATATTGATTTTAGTAAAGTGGTAAATGACCAGGAGGATATATATAAGATCACCGCTAAAATGAATAACATTGACTTTAAGACAGAGGTGCAGCAAAATGAGTCTTTCCGCTGTGATGAGATGTCGATGAAGGTGATACTGAATAATTTGCTTTCCAACGCATTTAAATATCAAAAGAAAAATAACGGCGATAAGTTTGTACACCTGAATGTTACAATAGATAAGGGTTTAGCCCATATTCAGGTGAAGGATAATGGAATAGGAATACATGAAAACCATATCGGGGAGATATTTAATATGTTTTTCAGGGCAACATCAGAAGAGGTAGGTTCGGGTTTTGGCCTATATAATGTAAAGGATGCGCTATTGAAACTAAATGGCGAAATAAAGGTGGATTCGGTAGTAGACGGTGGAACAACATTCAATGTCACAATACCAAGCAAGTAAAATGACCCAACAAAAATTACATTTTATAGTTATTGATGATAGTAAGCTGGATTGTTTCATAGCTGAAAAGATCATTCGTAATACAGGCGTGAGTGAAAGCATCAAATCTTTCGTTGATGCAAGAGAAGCATTGGAGCATATCAAGAATCATCCGGCTACCGATGCTGCGAACAAAACGATATTAATTGTAGATATCCAGATGCCCGTTATGAATGGTTTTGAATTTGTAGAGGCATTTGAGGAATTACCGGAAGAGATACAGAAGGGTTATATAATTTACGTGCTTTCTTCTTCTATAAATGAAAGTGATCTTACCCGTGTACGCAATTACAAATCGGTAAAGCACTTTCTTAATAAGCCTCTTACCAGCAATACACTGTCTACATTAGTTGAGTGGATATAGAGGACTTTATTTTACAGGCTCCACAACATAGCCTTCTTTACGCAACAGCGATATAAGGCCTTTATCTCCCCACAAGTGACCCGCACCTACAGCAAAAAATACTGAGCGCTGGTCCATTTTATCTACTATTCTGTCTATCCATTTTTTATTTCTATTGTCCAGAAAATCCCCCATGTCAAGGCCAGCTTCCTTTGATCTTTTTATCAGGCGGTATAATCCCTGTATATCCTGGTTCTTATACAGCATAACCATTTTCTCATATTCAGTATCGGTTTCTGATTTGCTCTGCACTGCTCTTATTATTTCCTGTATAGCTGTATCTGCAGGCATTTTCTCCAGTAGTGCTATCTGTTCGCGGGCTTCTTCCAGGCCCACTATATTCTTCTTTTCTTCTTTGGCAATCCCCATTATACGCTCTTCATACGACACAGGGGTATCGCAATTAATTACTTTTTCTGAAAACAGCATTTGCAAGGCCACTGGCTTCATCTGGTTTAGTACAGACATATCCATATGCAGATTGTCCTCCACATATTGCGCTAACAGTTTGTACTGTTCATCTGTCAGGTAATCTTTTATTGTTTTTCCATTGCTGCTTATCATCGCTGTTGCCACGGCCATCATTACAGAAGGGTCGTCCATATCCATTTCAAAACATACTTCATCAGCTCTTTCCAGGCATTTTTCCATGCTGTCTGTCCAGATATAGTCCGCAGCACATATAATATGCATAGTGCCAAACAGATAGGAAGGATTGCTCATGTGCTTGCCGCTTATTCGCCATAATAAAGATTTACTATTGGTATGGGCAACTTGTTGGGCAATAGCATTATTGAATAAAAGGGATAGGGCACTTATTATTGGTATTAAATATTTTTTCATTTTATAAAGTTACGCTTATTCAAAAGCCAGTGTTAACAATCCTATGCCCACTCCCAGTACCATAGCCAGCACCTTTTGCCAGCTAATAGCATGCTGCTTGGTACCGCTTTCAAAAAATATGGTTGTTGCTATGTGTATAAATGCGCCCGCCACTACCGGCAGCAAATAAGATACTATGGTAGATATATTTGTGTAGCGTGCACTCATAATACCCGTTAATGTGCTTGCAAAAGGTGTAATAAGCGCAAATAAAACCAATTGCAGGAAGGCAGCTCGCTTATTTTTTACCTGCATAGCAATACTGGTAACCAACATTGCCTCTGGCAGCTTATGCACAGTAATAGCCATGTAAAGAGATAGAATGGTAGATTGCTGCTGATAAGGAAATCCTAGAGGCAGGCCTTCCATAAAGGCATGAATAGCAAGCCCTGTAAATATAGAAAGAAGGGGAATGTGATGCCCTTCATGAATATGGGTGTGGCCATGTTCTGCCCCATGTGTCATTCGCTGTATGAGCAATTGCACAAAAAAGCCTAGCAGCAATAGTGGCCCGGCATATAACACATGGCTGGCAAAGGTCTCAGGCAATAAGTGTAAAAACGTGATGCTTAAAAGGAAAGAGCCTGAAAATGCAAGCAGGTAAAGCATACTTTTACCATCAAGTTGCCTGAACCAGAGCGGTGCTGACCCGAATATTACAGTAAGTAAGAATAGGATAACATTGAATAAATGCAGCATATAGGCTCTATAAAAGAATGATTTATAAAAGTATGACCATTTTACAACTCCACGCAGTTCTAGCAGAAAATTACAATGAAATGTTAAACCAACGAGAGGCAAAACTTTTCGGGGCATAGATTTTTTTGTGTATTAATGTGGATGAACTAAATTTAATAGGTCATGAATTTTGTTGATATAAATATGCCGGTGAATAAAATAGCCCCTTCTACGGGTAAGCTATTAGTGGCAGAACCATTTTTGAATGATCCGAATTTTGCACGGTCTGTTATTTTGCTCTGCGAACATGGGGAAGAGGGCAGTGTGGGCTTTATTTTAAATCATGCTACAGAATTGACGCTTGGCGACTTGCTGCCTGAAATGCTGAATAAAGATATAGCCGTTTACCAGGGAGGCCCTGTGCAGATGGATACCCTGCATATGCTGCATCGAATGCCCGAAAAGCTGGGTGGTACCGAAATAATACCCGGTATATACTGGGGAGGCTCATACGATGCATTGCAGGATATTGTTCTTACCAACGACTATAAGCCCGATGATTTACGCTTATTTGTAGGCTATGCAGGCTGGTCTAAAGACCAGCTCTCTAAAGAACTGGATGAAAGCTCATGGATAATAATAGATGCCAAACCTGGCCTGCTGTTTGAAACAGAGCCTAAAGATGTGTGGAAAGAAGCCATACGGACTTTGGGGAAAGAGTATGCATTTATAGAAAATATGCCTGTTAACCCACTCTTAAACTAATATTTGCTTTTCATGCTATTATGTTACTAATCTTCTTGCAGGTTTATTATTTTTGAAGACGACAAGTACATAGCAATAACAATAATGACCATAAGAAGAATAGCAGTAATATCTCTAATCCTTTTAACAGCTATTTCCT
>JAFDXS010000145.1 GCA_018267795.1 Bacteroidota bacterium
TGATAAGCTCGGCACTTCCCGATGTTATCCAGTAGCTATTATAGCCTGCCATACCAGCACCACTATGAGGCGTAACACCTGTAGGGCCACTAATGCCGCTTGTAGTTCTTATCCAATTGAAACTGGAAGCAGAACCACCCGAGCCACTTATTACATTTCTTGTCCAGCCAGTGGGTGGAAAGGTAGTAGCATCGAAACTGGAGCTTACATAGTTCTGCCCCGAAACGGAGCCGGAACCAAGTAAAAACAAAAAAGTAATTAAAATAAATTGGAGATTTCTATTCATTTGCCTATATTTTACAAGCCTTAACTAAAAAATAACGCTGAAGTGAAGAACACTTCTTATCGCTTTAACCTAAAATTAATAAAACGTATAGTGAGTAGTTGTAGAGTTAATTCTATAGCACTATCTTACACATTAATAAAAAAAATACTACAGTTATATATTTAATTTGCAAATTTAAATGTCGATGGAACCTAAAATTTTAATAACAGATGACCATAGTATGATACGCAAGGGAATTAAGCTTTTGCTGCAATTACACCTTGGTTTGACCGACATAAGTGAGGCATGTAACTGTGCTGAATTGATGAGTGAGCTGAAAAGGAAGGCATATACACACCTGATACTGGATATAGTGCTATCGGACGGAACAGCGCTGGAGGTAATACCCAACATAAGGAAACTATACCCGAGCCTGCACATAATGATATTTTCAATGCAGAGTGCGGAAATATACAGCAGCGCGCTAAAGCAATACGGGATTAATTATTACCTGCCAAAGGACAGCTCAGAAGCTGACTCAATAACGTTTTTAAAGAAGTTCTTTAATGATGAAGTGCTGACAACAGAAGTAAAAAAGGCAAATAAGAACCCATTTATAAATTTATCTGCCAGGGAGCTGGAAATACTACACTATTTATTGAAGGGTATGGGAACTAAAAGCATAGCTGATAACCTAAATATAAAAATGAATACGGTATCGACCGTGAAAAACAGAATTTTTGAAAAAACCAATATCCATAATATGAAAGAACTAATAGAATTAGCTACTTTATACAACATTAACTACTAAGTATTGCAGATGCAGAAAACAGTACAATTCCTTTTATTTAGTTTTTCATTTTTAATATGTACCGTATCGGCACTGGCACAAAAAAAATATGACATTCAATACTTTACAGTAGAGAGTGACGTAACGGGGATGCAAAGGGATGATAATAATGAGTTTGTATGGATAGCTACTGAAAATGGATTAATACGATTTGACGGATTGCATATTGTGCCTTTTAATAGCGGCAACTGCTCTTTCATGGTGCGGGACAGGATAAAGATGCTGGGCAAAAATGAAAAAGGTGGAATCTTTGCCGCAAATTCAGTGAATATATTTTTGGTAGAAGACAATAAGTTAAAGCCATACGAAAAGAAGACAAACATTAAATACTATGGCGAAAACCTCTTCAATAAAATAGTAAGCCTTTACGTGGGAAGGAAAACGGTTCCCAAAATTCACTCTTACAATTACGACAGCAAAGTATTTCCCCTTGATGATAGCGCCTACCTAATACAAAACGGGAATACACTATGCGGCTATAATGTATCAGGCATAAGTCCATTTTATAAAAAGAATGTGGCCAACAGTGCATATTTATTCAAAATAGATTCGGACCTATTCATGCTGAATGAAAAGAATGAATTTATATTGATTGACCCGATAAAAGATACAGAAGAAAAAATAGCGATAGACGGACCTGCTGAAATTACTGACAAAAAAAACAGAGCTATCTATTGGCAAGCCGGAGAAGAAAAACCAATATTAATATGCGGAACGAAAGCATGGACAATAGGCTATAAAGACAATAAAATAACACTAACACTTATCTGCTCGCAAGTACCAACAGGGGCACAGATAAGATATGCAGAGTATGATACAAAGGATGAGATATTGATATTAGCTACAGATAAAAAAAGCATAATAGTCATCCATGCCACGTTATTTATCAATTCAGTAAAAAAGAGCAATGCAGACCCCAATGAAATAAACTCCTATTACGGACAAATAGAATTAGCAAACAGCAATGTGCTAACTAATAATGGCGATATAATAGGCAGTAAAACAGAAAACACGTTACCAGTAAAAGAATTCGACTATAATAATTATGTAATTAAAGACCACGATATCTGGTACACGCTACACGATAGTCTCTTTAGCTATAATAATATTGAACAAAAACGAAACTTCCATTTTAAAGTAAATGCTGGGAAATATTTTGTTATAGCTGAAATGAATAACCAGCTCTATTTTGCCGATATAAATGGAATAGGGCTTTTATACGATACAGGACTTTATTACATACATAAAAACACAGTGGAGCAACAGGAAAACGAATTCCCTACCACTATGACAGCGCTGTCGCCTGGTGTATTAGGGATCGGCAAATCAACAGGTCTGTTCAGCTATAGTACTACTACTAACAAAATAGATACTATAGTGGTAACCAAAAACACTGTAGAAACAATATGGAAAAGCGGCAATTATATTTTTGTTGGGACAGACGGAGATGGATACTATATTTATAAAATGGGGGGAAACGCCCTGCAAATGCCATTAGATAAAAGTAATTATTTATTAAATGTACACTGTATTATTCCCGATGACTATGGATATGTGTGGCTGAGTACCAATAGAGGCCTATATAAAGCCAACAGGAATGACCTGATAAAAGCATTTGAAAAAAATAGCCCGCAGGTATATTATCATTTCTTCGGGAAGAACGATGGGATGGATGTAGTGGGGATAAACGGCGGCTGCGAACCTTGTGCGCTGAAACTAAAGAATGGCAAATTGTCTTTTCCAACGGTAAATGGTTTGCTATGGGTTGACCCTAAAGCACCAATGCGATTGCCCGAAGGAAACATTTTCATAGACAAAATAACAGTAGATGGCAAGACAGTAAACAAAGATTCATTTTCATACAATTCCCTACCCTATACCACACATGATATAACCGTAGCAATAAGCTTCCCGGCCTGGTGCAACATGGAGAATCTGAATCTGCAATACCAGATATACCCAAACTCGACCAGGTGGGAATTAATTATGCTAAGGACACCTATAATACACATTAGCTCGCTGCCGCCAGGCAGCTATACACTGCGCATAAGGAAGCTAAATGGCTTTGGGCTGAACAACTATACCTATAAGGAAATAAATTTCACAATCGCGAAGCCCTGGTATAGAACCTACAAATTTTATTTTCTGTGTGTATTGTTAGGAATTGGTATTGTAATCCTTTCCTTCCGCCTTACTACAAAACGGTATAAAAGAAGACAAATAAAACTGCAGAAACTAGTAGATAAAAAAACAAAAGAAATAAGGGAAAGCAATAAAGAGCTGGCCAAAAACGTGCAAGTGCAAACACGACTGATATCCATCATTAGTCATGATATAATAACACCACTGAGATTTCTGCACATGGTAAGCAAAAACCTGATGGAGAAAAAAACACAGATGCCCGAACCACTACAAAATGAAACGATAAGCGAAATAGCCACAACAGCTAACGAACTTGAAATATTATCTACAAATATTCTGAACTGGATCAAGTACAACAAAGAGGGCAAAAAGCTTAATGCCTCTGCAATAAATCTACGGGACTTGGTGGAAGAGATATTTGGCGTGTTTAAAATAATTGTGAAACGAAAAAACATTTCGCTAGTAAATAATATAGGTAGTGCAGATAAAATAATACAATATCCTGAACCGCTGAAAATTGTAATTTATAATCTGCTGGTAAATGCAATAAACTTTAGTGAAAACGGCAGTATAACTGTAGATAGTAAAAGAAGCGCCACCGGCATATTTATAACAGTTACAGATGAAGGTGTAGGCATGACACAGGAACAAATAACTAATGTGCTGAACGATGAGTATGTAATATCATCTGAAAATGTAGATAAGAAAAAAGGTAATGGACTTGGCTACCTGATAATAAAAGACCTGGTAAAAATAATGGGCGCCACAATACACATACAAAGCGAAAAAATGAAAGGGACAACAGTGCAAGTAAACATACCGGAGAAAAAGCACGAAGACAATTAAGCTAATAAAAAAAGAAGCCATCTACTTGAGATGGCTTCTTTTTTTTGCTTAAGAATTAAACTATTTCTTAGCAGCTTTAATTCCTGAAATCTTTGTGCTGAATTCTTTACCTGCTTTAAATTTAGGCACTTTGCGTGCTTTAATTTTAATTGTTTCCCCTGTCTGAGGGTTGCGGCCATTACGTGCAGCGCGCGCAGATACTGAGAATGTACCGAAGCCCACCAGGGTAACAGTATCACCACCTTTTAAAGCACCAACTACAGCGCCTGTGAATGCATCTAATGCATCGTTTGCCTGAGTTTTAGTAATGTTTGCGTCTTTAGCGATCTTATCGATTAATTCTGCTTTGTTCATTTAATGAGATTTTTAAAAAATTAAGGTACTCAGTAAAATGATATTTTCCAAACATGCAGCTTAAAATATAGGCTTCGGGACTATCAATGTGGAAAAATGGGCCTATTTATGTGGATTTCGGGGCTTAAAACGTATAAAAAGAGCCATTTCAGAGATATGAAATGGCTCCAGATACCTATATAATAAGGATAACTAATTGCTCACAGGCTTCTTTGACGAATGGTCTGATTTTGAATTTTGGTTGTCAGATTTCAAAAAAGAACTACCTCCAGATGAAGAGTTGCTGCTTTCCGCGTCAGTGCTAGTTTGCTTAACGCGTATCCTGTTTTCGACATTCTTAACTCCTGAAATAGCCTCGGCTAAATTTTCTGCATGGCGTTTTGCTTCCCGACTATCAACTGTACCATTTAATACTACATCACAGTTTTCTACTTTCACCTCAATATCACTTGCATCAAGATAAGAGTCGTCACTGAGCCGATCGCTAATATCCTCCTTTATACGTTCATCGGAACGGCGATAACCTTTAGGGCCTTTGCCTTTATGCTGACCCATTGATTCACCGCTGCGACCATATTGGTTGTTAGAAGAGCTGTCCCAATTATTTTCATTTCTGTCAGGTCGCATATTGCTTTGAGAATTGTTGCTGCTCATGCCCCAATTACCTTGATTGCCATATGAACTACTGTTAGCATATTGCCTGTCATCATTACCTATTGAGCTATTGCCATAGCGCCGATTGAAATTTCCATAACCTGATTGGCCTCGATCATTGGTGCTGCCATTATCCCAATTATTTTGACTATTACGATAATTGCCCCCTTGGTTTTGATCGCTATATAGATAACCAGACCCAAAGCTGCGGCCGCGATTCATACTACGATTATAATCGTTGTCCATTTCATTCCGGCTTATTTCTCCCTGATATCTGTTCTCGCCCCGGCCATTTTGATTGCTGCGTCCTGAGTTACGGTTTTCATAATTGGTACTATACGGGTTAGAATATTCGTCTCTGTTTTGCCTGCCAAAATCTCTATCCTGCTGACTACTATAATTATCCGAAGGATAGGCATTACCGACCTCATAATCTTTATCTTCATTCATGCTATTGTAATTGTCTTCGTACTGGTCATTATAACGTGACGAGCGGCCAGCATAATTTTGCTGGTTGCGGTTATTGTTAGCCATAGCTATTTAAGTTTTCTTGTTAAGAATACTGTTTGTGTTCAAAAAATCGTACCCTGACGCCGGTACGCCCAGTGCCTTCGGAAGTATCTGTGGATCAATGTGGCAATGATATTGCAGAGAACTAATACATAATAACTATTGTGTATCCTGATAAATTGTGGAATAATTTTTAAGCGGATCTTTTATTAAACTTTCGTTATGAAAAAATGGTGTTTGAGTAGTATGCTAATGATTATATCGTTCATTGCGGTAGGCCAAACAAACAAAAACAACAGCCTGATCGACTCCCTAAAAAAGCCACATAAAACCTATGATAACAATGGGGTTAATAAAACCAGGAAAAACAATCATCAACAAAAAAGCAAGAGAAACATTAAAGCAAGCAGCATGATGGATACACTGGGTGACAAAAGAAATGCTAACGCACCGGACAAATAAGAATGGCAAATAAGTGTGGAGCCCCAGCCTGATGGCACGATAAATATGCGAAAAGAGCAAATGAATACTGAAGAGGAAACATACCTTGGCTCTCCTGATAACCCACGGACTGCTGCAGTAGTAAGCTATATAACACTGATAGGATGGCTAATTGCGTATTACGCTCTGTACCGAAAAAACAAAAACAGTTTCTCAGCATATCATTTAAGGCAAACCTTGCTGCTGCACATCATTGCATTTGTTATCAATATCCTTGCAATTCTTTCGCTATGGCATTTGTTCTCGCATATGATAGTTACTTTATTAGCCCTACTATTATTTATACTATGGCTAGTAGGCGTCTATTATGTAGTGAACAATAAACAAAAGCCGATACCAATAGTGGGAAAATTATCTCAACGATTGCTTAAGGACTTGTAGTTATTAATAACCTCTGATAAAACACTAACGACATCATAGAAACAATGCTTATGAAATCTAATATCATGAAATCAATGTTGCTATTGCTGGGAAGCACATTAACATTTGCAGCTTGTAATAATAGCGGGAACAATA
>JAFDXS010000146.1 GCA_018267795.1 Bacteroidota bacterium
CCTACCTAAGCTCACCTGTGTTGCAAACAGGGCAGAATAACCAGCTCATCGTCCATACCCGCTCTATAGGCAAGCAACCAAAAGAATTACCGGTATTGCAGCTGTCCATAAACGGCCAGGTGAAGAACGCCGCTACCTTATCATTCTCCGATAAAAATGAACATACGGACACGCTTAGCTTCCAGGTAAATGATGCCGGCTGGCAGCACATCATGCTCACAGTGAATGATGCCATGGTGCGCTTCGATGATACCTTCCGTATCACCGCCCGTAGCGCACCAAACCTTTCCGTGCTGGTGCTGAATGAAGGTCAGGCCAATCCCTATATACAGGCGGCATTCCGTGCGTATAACGGCTTTCGCCTTAACCAGGCAGATGAAAACGCAATGCCTGCCGACTGGAAAGAATATAACCTGGTAATACTAAATGGTATTACGCACATAGATGCTGCATTGGGCAAAGCCATAAACAATGCCATGCAGCAGGGCCAAAGCATCTGTATTTTTCCGGGCAAGACGAATAGCATTGCAGCGCTGAATGATGGACTGAAGGCCGCAGGAGATATTAGTTTGTCTGCTATAGACACAGCAGTACAAACGGTAAGTGCATTACAGCAGGGTAGCGACCTGGTGAAAGATCTTTTTGAAAAAATACCCGAAAACGTACAGTTGCCGCAGGCCAATTGGCATTATGTCATTAATTCAGGCCTTAGTGCCAATGAGCAGTCGGTCATGAGCTTCCGCAACGGAGACCCTTTTCTGGCGCGCTATAGGCCGGCTAAAGGACAGTTATATATTTGCGCTACAGCAGCAGACATGCAGGCAGGTAATTTCCCCGCCAGTTATTTTTTTGTACCCTTTCTGTACCAGATGGCCATACAGTCCCGCAGCGGCGATGTATTCGCTGTGGGAATAGGAAAGCAGCAGCCTGTTTATCTTTCCCTTAGCAATGCCGATGAACGCAATATGGTGCATCTCTACGGCAATGGGCTTGACATAATACCACCGCAGCGCCCCAATGGTGCCGGGCTGGACGTATATGCCGACCAGGCGGTACAGCAACCCGGCTTTTACAAGCTCGCAGCACATAGCGGCGACACGGCTGATATAGCCATGAACGCTGATAGGGCAGAGTCGCAACTGAATGTATGGGATATCAGCAGCCTGAAAAACCAATGGAAAGGAACGGATATTAAGTGGATAGATATCGCCGCTTCAGGCGCAGTAAATGGTGCAGGCGCAGGCCCCGGTTTTCCGCTTTGGAAAGTTTGTGTTATTTTAGCCCTGTTAATGCTGGCTGCCGAAACGTATGTATTGGCAGGCAGTTTTCGCAAACAAAACGTAGCTACTCAATAGCCGCTTATGCTCGTGCTCATCCGCAAGGCAAGGATTGAAGACACTCACTCCGATTTTAATGGTCAGGTAATTGATATATTAGTCGAAGATGGGAAGATAAAGACCATTTCTAAAGATATTACAGCGAAGGTTGATACTGTGATAGAAGGTGATAACATATATGTAAGCCCCGGATGGGTTGATATATTTGCCGACTACCGCGAGCCGGGGCTGGAACATAAAGAAACACTGGAAAGCGGTATGAAGGCCGCTGCGGCAGGGGGCTTTACAGATGTGTTTACGGTGCCCAATACGCAGCCCGCCATCAGCACTAAGTCTTCTGTACAATACATATTGCAAAAAGCAAAAGGCCATGCCGTATCTCTGCACCCCATAGGTGCAGCTACGCAAAATGTAGAGGGCAAGGTACTGGCAGAGATGATGGATATGCAGCGCCACGGCGCCATAGCCTTCAGCGACGGCTGGAAACCCATACAGAATGCAGGCCTCATGCTCAAAGCTCTTGAGTATGTAAAGTCTTTCAATGGCATTTTGATACAACTCCCTGTGGACACAGCATTAGCTGCCGATGGGTTAATGCATGAAGGCCCTGTATCTACAAGGCTGGGTATGGCAGGCATACCTGCACTGGCAGAAACAATAATGGTGCACCGCGATATAGAGTTGCTGCGCTATACAGGCTCAAGATTGCACATCACCGGTGTATCTACAGCGGTTGCGCTGGATATGATAAGGAAGGCGAAGAAAGAAGGTCTGGACATTACCTGCTCTGTTACTCCGTACCACCTTACGCTCAACGATGAAATGCTGCAGAGCTATAGCAGCCTGTATAAGGTATCCCCGCCACTAAGGCCTGAAGCCGACAGGCTTGCAATGATAGAAGGCCTGAAAGATGGGACTATAGATTGCATTGCATCGCACCACAGGCCACACGAATGGGATGCCAAAGCAAAAGAATTTGAATACGCCTCCGATGGCCTCGCCATACAGGAAATAGTTTTCTCCATGCTCATAGGAGCTGGCATAGCGCCTGAGTTGATAGTTAAAACTATGTCAGACAACCCAAGACGTATCTTTGGCTTAGGAAATGTTAAAATAGCAGAGGGTGCCGCGGCTTCGCTCACTATTTTCCAACCCGCAGTCGCAAGAACGCTGTCTCATACAAAGTCAATTGCTGATAATATATTATATCGTGGTAAAGAGTTAAAAGGGAATGTACTTGGTATAGTATCAAATAGTATTTTTGAATAAATAAATAAACCACACCATGGATCAGGCAGTAAAAGCAAACATAAATAAACAAGCCTTTTTATATGGCCTCATAGTAGGTGTTATATATATAGTGCTGCTCACGGTAGAGAACATGTTTGTAGCAAATATGTTTGGTTTTTATGCAGTTAAGATTATTGGTTACCTGTTATATCTCACTGCTATCGGTCTGTTTGCCGGGCAGATAAGGAAGTCGCTGGGTGGCTATATTGATTTCAAAACCGTATTCGGCGCCATATTCATTATGATATTGGTTTCTGAGCTGTTTTATTTTGTGTACAGTTACATTTACATGCTTTATATTGATCCTAACTTTATGGAAAAAGTAAAGGAATCAACTTTAGGCTGGATGGAGAAAAATAAAGTTCCGCAGGAAAGCCTCGATCAGACCTCTGCCAAATTTGATCAGCAGATAGAAGAAGCTAAACATTTCAGCATAGGTAAAAATTTACTCAACTTTTTCTCGTTTTTAGTGCTGGATAGCCTTTTCGGATTAATAGTTGCGGCCATTGTAAAAAAGAATAAGCCTCTTAACATGGCTTAAAAAGGAATAGAATGCCTGATATCTCTATTGTAGTACCATTATATAATGAAGAAGAATCCCTCCCCGAGCTGGTGGAGTGGATTGAGCGTGTGTGTAAAGAAAACAATTTTACACATGAGGTAATACTGGTTGACGATGGTAGTACCGATAATAGCTGGGAAGTAGTAGAACGTTTATCCCGTCAGTACGATACCGTGCGTGGTATCAAATTTCAGCGAAATTACGGCAAGGCGGCTGCCCTCAACGAAGGCTTCAAGGCTGCCATGGGCAATGTGGTGATAACCATGGATGCCGACTTACAGGATAGCCCGGACGAAATACCGGAGCTCTACCGTATGATAGCCGTAGAAAACTACGACCTGGTAAGTGGCTGGAAGAAAAAGCGCTATGATAATGCCCTTACCAAAAATCTCCCTTCCAAATTATACAACGGTGTCAACAGGGCCATATCCGGCATTAAGCTGCATGATATGAACTGTGGCCTAAAGTCATATAAAAGAAAAGTTGTTAAGAGTATAGAGGTATATGGCGAAATGCACCGCTTTATTCCGGTATTGGCCAAGGCCGCAGGTTTCAAGCGTATAGGCGAGAAGGTGGTCGTGCATCGCGCCCGTAAGTATGGGGTTTCCAAGTTTGGCTGGGAGCGTTTTATTAATGGCTTCCTGGATTTGTTATCCATACAGTTTGTCAGCAGGTTCAGCAAAAAGCCTATGCACTTCTTTGGTAGCCTGGGTACGCTCACCTTCCTGGCAGGCTTTGTCATTGTTATCTGGCTCATAATAGAGCGCCTTACAGAGGGTGCCGGCTTTGGCCTTACCAACAAGGTAGGCTTTTACCTTGCCCTCACTTCTATGATAATAGGTACCCTGTTTTTCCTTACCGGCTTTATTGCAGAGCTTATATCCCGCAGTGCTGCCGACAGGAATACCTATCTTATCGAGGAGCGTCTGGGCTGGGAGAAATAATTTATAATTAATATATGGTTTATCCTTAGTGACTTGAATAGATAAAAAACTATCTATTTTTAGTCATTAAACCATTTAACAATATTATTGTCTCACCCCTGGTTTTTTCTCAATTATTTCCGTCAATTTTGCTCCGTCATCAAGAAGAACATGAATCGTATTAAGCGTTTTGCCCAGTTATCCATCATTTTTTGCCTCCATACTATATTAGCTTTTTCGCAGGCCTCAACCCCTGCGCCCCAAATTGGTAAAGTATTCGGTAAAGTAGTAGATGCCCAGAATAAGCCGGTTTCTTATGCCACAGTCACGCTGTTGCGCAGCGATGCCTCAGTGGTAAGCGGCGACCTTTCAAAAGACGATGGTACTTTCAGTATCGGCCCTACGGGCACCGGCACATTCACCCTGCGCATAAATGCAATAGGCCTGCAGGAAAAAAGCATAAGTGTAGAGGTAACGGCTGATGCTCCTAATAAAAACGTAGGTAGTGTAAAGGTTGTTTCCTCCGCTACTTCGCTTAAGAGTGTAGAGGTAGTAGGCGAGCGCCCGCTTATGGAAATGAGCGTGGACAAAAAGGTCTTTAATGTAGAGAAAAATATAACAACGGCAGGCGGCAGCGCTACTGACGTGCTCAGCAATGTACCCGCTGTTACGGTTGATGCTGATGGCAATGTGAGCTTGCGCGGCAAAAGCGATGTAACGGTATTGATTGATGGCAAGCCTGCTACACTATTGGGTAGCGATGTTACATCTGCTTTGCAGAGTCTACCTGGCTCCAGCATTGAAAGTGTAGAAGTGATCACCAACCCATCTGCTAAATATGACGCCCAGGGCTTAACGGGTATTATCAATATTGTTACCAAAAAAGATAAGAAGTTAGGTATCAACGGCAGCGTGACACTTGGTATAGGAACAGGCGACAAATACAACGGTAACCTTAGCTTAAACGCCCGGAAAGGAAAATGGAATGTGTTTCTCAACAGTAGTTTCAGGTTCAACAGCAACTATAATAATACCACTACTGACAGACAAAATAAATTTATGGATAGTGGTGCTAACTCATTTCATACCTACGAACATGCCCAGCGTCATTTCGATGGCTCTTTTAATAGTATAGGTGCTACCTATGATTTCGATAAGTATAACTCACTGACGTTTACGCAAAACGTGAACCTGATGAATTTCGGTTATACCGATTATTCAGATTACAGCACATATAATTCAATGAACGAAACCGGTGATGCATCATCTCTGGTGCATCGTACTTCTGATGCAAAAGGAGGCCCTTTGTCCTTATCTTCCGCCTTAGACTATAAACATAAGTTCAAGAAGAAAAAGGATGAAGAATTGGATATAGATGCTACTTATTCAGTTTCAAATTTCAGCCGCAATCAGCATTATAAAACAAATATTGATTCGGCAGGTATTCCTATATATAACGGTATTTACGAAACCGCGCCGGGTACAGGTACCAATAATAGCTTCAATGCATGGGCAGATTATACCGATCCTTTATTTACGAAAAATGGTAAATTGGGCCTTGGCTGGAAATCACAGTTCTATGGGTTCACCAGCAGCAATAATCCTTTGGTGGATACGCCGGGCCGTGCAGAAGCCTTAGATTCATCGCTATATACTAAATTTAATTACACACAGCAGATACATGCGGGTTATGTTAACTGGAACGATCAGATAGGTAAATTCACCTACCAGGCAGGCTTGCGCATGGAAGATGTAATATATAATGGAAAGAATGAAGTGGTTGATAACGCAACTTATAATAAAACTTACTTCAACCTCTTCCCTTCAGCATTCGTATCATATCAGTTGCCTAAGCAGCAGAGCATTTACCTTAACTATAGCCGCCGTACTAACAGGCCAAACTTCTGGCAATTATTGCCTTTTAAAGATGTATCAAACCCAGGCGTGGTTTCAGAGGGTAATCCAAACCTCGATCCTGAGTTTATACATAATATTGAATTCAGTTATTCAAAGCAAACTACTCGCGGCGATAACTTCATTGCCAATGTATATTATCAATACACGCAAAACCTCATTGAGCGCATCACGCGTACCATTCTTCCTTCAGACAGTGGCTTGAGTGCATACATAGGTCGTCAGTTTACACAACCGCAAAACCTTGCCTCTGGCGTTACTTACGGTTTTGAAGGTACCGGACACATACAGATATTGCCCATCTGGGATGCAACGCTGGATGTAAACCTCTTCCAGAACGAAATAAAAGTGGGCAACGTAGATGCTGCCAGCAGGCCTTATGTAGCTGATAACAGTGGTTTTAGCTGGTTCGGTAAGCTGAATACAAACCTGAAATTATCTAAAGGGCTGTCATTGCAGATAGTTGGCAACTACGAGTCTGCTAAACCAATAGCTCAGGGTAGAATAGATGAAATCTGGTGGATGGATGCGGCCTTGCGCTGGAACTTCCTGAAGAATAATAAGGCAACCCTTGTGCTGAACGTATCAGATATATTCAATACGCACAAG
>JAFDXS010000147.1 GCA_018267795.1 Bacteroidota bacterium
AGCTACCCGTAATAGAAACAATATCCGGTAGCCCAAGAGAAAGATACTACAGGAACAAACTGGAATTTACCTTTTCTCAGTTTCGCTACCGTACTATAGAAGAAATAAAGGCAGCGGGTGAAGAACGCTTTCCCATAGAACCCGCGCTGGGTTTTCATGCACCGGGACTATTTGACAAAGTAGTAGAAATAAAGACCTGCTACCTGCAGACGGAACCTACGAATCTGCTGCTGGATGTGCTGCGTACCTATACCGAAGAAAGGAAACTACCCTACTACGACTACCGGCAACAAAACGGCTGGCTGAGAAATGTGGTGCTGCGCATAGCCACCACAGGTGAAATACTGGTGAACCTGGTGATGCACCATGAAGATAAAGCAGAGCGTATAGCCCTGCTGGACCATATGCTAGCTAACATACCTGGCATTACCTCCCTGCACTATACACTAAACGGCAAGGTAAATGACAGTCTACACGACCAGGATGTGATATGCTACCATGGGAAAGGATATATAGAAGAAAAGCTGGAGGACTTCAGGTTTAAAATATCGCCAAAGTCATTCTTTCAAACCAATACTTACCAGGCAGAATCGCTGTATAGCATAACGAGAGAATTTGCAGGGCTGACCGGGGAAGAAACACTTTATGACCTTTACTGCGGTACCGGCAGCATTGGTATCTTCTGCTCTAAAGGCGCAAAGAAGGTGATAGGCATAGAAGTGGTGGAAGATGCCGTAAAGGATGCGCGCGAAAATGCTGCGATGAATAAACTGGAGCATTGCCAGTTTTATGCGGGCGATGTGGCAGAAATATGCACCGATGAATTCTTTGCAGCACATGGCCGACCTGACGTAATAATAACAGACCCACCACGTGCAGGGATGCATGAGAAGTTAATACAGCAGTTATTGCGCATAAAAGCGCTCAAAGTGGTATATGTAAGTTGCAACCCTGCTACACAGGCCCGCGACCTGAAACTACTCGACGAGCTCTATAAAGTGACCAGGATACGACCTGTAGATATGTTCCCGCATACACATCATATAGAAAACGTTGCCTTGCTTGAATTGAAGTAACACTTCAATATCCAAATAGTGCTAAGACATAAAAAAGGCGGTACCATGGTACCGCCTTTTGATTATAAAGTACTGTATGATTTTTAGAATCTTTCCAATCCGCTAAAGAAGAAATCACCTTCTATTTTAGCGTTTTCGTCGCTGTCAGAACCATGTACAGCATTTTCGCCTATAGAAGCAGCATATTTCTTACGGATAGTGCCTTCTTCAGCCTGGGCAGGGTTGGTAGCACCGATAAGCTTACGGAAATCAGCAACAGCGTTATCTTTTTCAAGGATAGCCGCTACTATAGGGCCGCTGCTCATGAATTCAGTGAGCTCTCCGTAAAAAGGGCGTTCTTTGTGAACTTCATAAAACTGGCCTGCCTTTTCAGTGCTCAGCTTAGTATATTTCATGGCAATAATCTTAAAACCTGCAGCATTGATCATTTGCAGAATATTACCAATATTACCCGCGCGAACTGCGTCAGGCTTAATCATTGTGAATGTGCGATTGGACATAAAAAATCTACTTTGTAATTGACGCCGCGAAATTAGGCTATTTTAGGATTTATCTGCAAAAGCTTTATAAAAGTTTTAGGAATTAGTGCAGAAAAAAGAAAGTGTATTTAGCAATTACTGATTATTTTTGCCAGCCCTTTAAAAAAATACCGCAGATAACGGTTTGGGATATTTACTCATGCGCCCGATACAAGACGCTTTTCCTCTGCTGCAAACACCTAAAAAGATATTCATCACCACCCACCACAAGCCGGATGGAGATGCAATAGGCAGCATGCTGGGACTATACCACTACCTGGTAAAAAAGGGACACTTGGTAACGGCGGTGAGCCCCGGTGAACTCCCCGACTTCCTGATGTGGATGCCGGGAGTGGATATGCTCTATAACTATGAAGCAGAACCTAAAGCCGCACTGGAGGCCTTAACGCAATGTGACCTAATATTTTGCGTTGACTTTAATGACTATAGCCGCACTAAGCATCTGACACAGCATCTTGCAGCAGCAACGCAGCCAAAGATATTAATAGACCATCACCTGTTCCCCGCCCCGGTGTGGGACTATGGTATGAGTATACCTGAAAAAAGCAGCACCTGCGAAATGGTGTATGACTTTATAAACCTGAGTTGTGACAATGCACTAATAGACCTGGACACAGCGGCCTGCCTGTACACAGGGGTAATGACCGATACCGGCTCTTTCCGTTTCCCTATTACTACGGCCAGCGTGCATGAAATGATAGCGGACCTGAAACATAAGGGACTGGACCATACGCGCATACATGAAGAAGTATATGACTCATGGTCCACAAGCAGGATGCGCTTCCTGGGCTATGTGCTGATGGAAAAAATGGAGATATTCCCTAAATACAATGCCGGCCTCATAGCCTTGTCTAAAAAAGATATGAAGCTATTTGACGTACGTAATGGCGATACAGAAGGGCTGGTGAACTACCCGCTGAGTATTGCTAACATACGGTTTGCCACACTGATAACTGAGCGTGGGGACGAAATAAAAATGTCGTTCAGAAGCAAAGGAGATTTTGACGTGAGCTCTTTCGCAAGAGAGTATTTTAACGGAGGCGGCCATTTCAATGCCTCAGGCGGCCGAACAAATTTGAGTTTTATTGACACAATAGCATATTTTAAGAAAATTTTGTCCGATATTCACCCCCGATTAATTAACACAATATGATAAAAAGAGTAATACCGATCGCCTTGTTAGGCATAACTGTACTAAGCGCATGCCATAATGGTGGTAGCGGAGATTTCAAAAATTCTAATGGTATTGAATATAAAATAGTGAAAGACGCACCGGGTGATGATCATCCGAAAGTGGGCGACTTCGCTAGTGTAAATATTAAGATGTATGCTGGTGACAGCTTGCTTGCAGATTCAAGAAAACTGAATGATGGCAAGCCGGTAGAACTACAGGTGCAGGAATCTAAAATGCGCGGCGACTGGATGGGCGCATTAACAATGCTGACAACAGGCGATAGCGCAGTATTCCGCGTAAAGGTGGATTCACTGAAGAAATTCCTCGGTGGTCAGCCATTACCTCCATTTATGAAATCAGGCACTTACCTTACTTACCAGGTATCGCTTGTTTCAGTAAAAACTGCAGCAGACTACAAGAAAGAACAGGATGCTAAAGCTGTTTCGCAAAAAGATGCAGACGATAAAACGCTGCAGGAATACTTTGCAAAGAACAATATAAAAGCAAACAAAACTGCGTCAGGCCTTTATTATACCATACAGAACGAAGGCAATGGCGCCCAGATAAAAGCAGGCGATACTGCTTTTGTAAACTATACCGGCAAAACAATGGACGGAAAAGTATTTGATTCAAATACCGACCCGGCTATAGCTCATGGCAGACCAATGAAACCACTGGAAATACCAGTAGGTGCGCATGCTATGATACCTGGTATGGACGAAGGTATTGCCCTGCTGAAGAAAGGTGCTAAGGCTACCCTGTACTTGCCTTCAGGTCTTGCTTATGGCCCTGCTAGCCCTGGTCCTGGCATAGGCCCTAACTCTATACTGATGTTTGATGTAGAGGTAAAAGACGTAAAGAGCGCAAAATAATTGCTATAAAAACAATCATTATAAAAAACCAAAATGAAAAAACTTCTTATAACGTCATTGTCTCTTGCATTACTGAGCAATATGGGATATGCGCAAAAGAAACAATATACCGGCTTCAGTAAAACACCAAGAGGACTGGAATATAAAATAATACCCGGTCCTAATGCCAATGGCAGAAAAGGCGCCGTAACAGATATGCTTAGCATGCACGTGCACATGTATGTGAATGACAGTCTTATTTTCGATTCACGCAAGGTGAATAAAAATGAGCCTGTACCATTACAGATACAGCAGCCTGCATTTGGCGGCGACCTGGCAGAAGGATTGCCAATGCTGTCTGTAGGCGATAGCGCTGTTTTCCTGGTGCCTGTTGATTCTATTATGAAAATGGGCCAACAGCTACCTCCTTTTATGAAGGCAGGTGACAAGCTGGAATACCAGATAGTGCTTACATCTATCAAATCTCAGGCTGAGTTGAAAACAGAAGCTGAAGCACATGCTGCAAAGCAAATAGGTGTAGATGATTCTTTGATAAAATCTTACCTGAAAGCAAATAACCTTACTGCAAGTAAAACGCCATCAGGCCTTTACTATATTATGGACAAGCCAGGTGCGGGTCCTGTAGCGCAGAATGGTAAAATAGTAACTGTAAACTATACAGGCAAATTGCTTGACGGCAGAATATTCGACTCAAATGTTGATTCAAACTTCCACCACGTGCAGCCGTTCCAGTTTGGCCTTGGTAAAGGACAAGTGATAAAAGGCTGGGACGAAGGTGTAGGCCTGATGAAAAAAGGAAGCAAAGCAACATTCTTTATTCCATCATCATTAGCTTACGGCGAAAGAAGCCCAAGCCCTGTGATACCTGCAGATGCGGTATTAGTATTCAATGTAGAAGTAGTGGACATAACTGCAGACAACGCACAGCCTGCTAATGCACCGATAAAAGCTACCAGCAGCAAACCTGCAAAGAATGTTAAGAAGAAATAGTATCCATAAAATACAATATTTCACTTTTATAATGTGGTATTTGCTCATGGCAAATACCACATTTGCTTATACCCATGCCGACACGCTAAGGGGCAGCAATGGCAATGGAAGAAGCTGGTGGGACCTGCAGCACTATGAGCTGAGTGTAAAGTTTGACACCGCCGCGAAAAGCATAACAGGAAAGAATGAAATAAGCTTTACCGTAAGCGGCATCGCGCATGACAGTATGCAGATAGACCTGCAGGGGCCTATGGTACTGGACCGGGTGATACTGAATGAGGACAATGTAACAGTAGCCCATGAAGGAAATGTATGGTGGATAAAACATCCTTTCAGCAAATGGGCAGTAGGGAGCAAGCATACTATAACTGTCTTCTTCCATGGTAAACCTAAAGAAGCAAAACTGCCGCCCTGGGATGGCGGCTTTGTGTGGGCTAAAGATAGCCTCGGCCGTATGTGGGCAGCTGTAGCCTGCCAGGAACTGGGCGCAAGTGTATGGTGGCCATGCAAAGACGTGCAATGGGATGAGCCGGACAGCGGCATGAGCATGCACTACTGCGTACCTAATGGATTGACTTGCGTAGCAAACGGAAGACTTGAAGGCAAAAAAGCTGAAGGAGATAATTATACCTGCTGGGACTGGGAAGTGAAAAATCCGATAAATAATTATGACGCTACTTTTTATATAGGACACTATACCTCCTGGAGCGACACCCTGATGGGAGAAAAAGGGAAGCTAAGCCTGGATTTTTATGCATTGGATTACAACGAAAAGGTTGCCCGAAAACAGTTTGCTGTAGTGAAGCCCATGATACATTGCTTTGAGCACTGGATGGGGCCCTACCCTTTTTATGAAGATGGCTACAAACTGGTAGAAGCGCCCTACCTGGGTATGGAACACCAGAGCGCAGTAGCCTATGGCAATAAATACCAAATGGGCTACCTGGGCAGGGACAGAAGCAATACAGGCGTAGGGCTGGAGTTTGACTTTATAATAGTGCATGAAAGCGGGCACGAATGGTTTGGCAACAACATTACAGCAAAGGACATAGCAGACAACTGGATACATGAAGGTATTACAACCTATACGGAAACCCTGTTTGCAGAATGCCTGCTGGGCAAGAAGAAAGCCTTTGAATACATAAGAGGGGAAGCTGCCAATAACATAAGAAATGATAAGCCGGTAATAGGCGACTACGGTGTAAATGCAGAAGGCTCAGGCGACATGTATGATAAGGGTGCTGCCCTTATACATATGATACGAATGATGATGAATAATGATGAAAAATTCAGGAATATGCTGCGCGATATGAGTGCTACTTATTATCACAAAATAGTAACTACCAAGGAAATCGAGCAGTATATAAATGACTATACGAAAATCAATTTCACTCCCCTATTCGACCTGTATTTAAGGGCCACAATTATACCGGAACTGGAATATTATATAAAAGGCAAGCAACTATATTATCGTTTCACTAATGTGCCTGATGATTTCAGCCTGCCGATAGAAGTAAGTGCGGGGAATAAGAAAATGACAATCAGGCCGACGAATAACTGGCAAAACAGTAGCTGGAAACACGGTTATAACATTTCATTCTCCAAAGACTTCCTGATAAAGGTAAAATCATAACAATTTATCCACATAGTTAGATAACTCTTTGAGAGTGATAGGCCATTTTTAGTTAGGTTTGTGCTTATTGAAAATGGCTAAGAAAGAATCAGCGGAAACGCCTTTAATGAAACAGCACAAGGAGATTAAAAACAAATATCCTGATGCTGTATTACTATTTCGTGTCGGCGACTTTTATGAAACATTCAGTGAGGATGCACATATAGCCTCGCGCGTGCTTGGTATTACTCTTACCAAGCGTTCGAACGGTGCTGCATCGTCTGTTGATCTTGCAGGATTCCCACATCATGCACTGGATACTTATCTGCACAAGCTCGTAAAAGCAGGCTACCGCG
>JAFDXS010000148.1 GCA_018267795.1 Bacteroidota bacterium
CCTGCTTTGCATTTTTGCTTTCGCATATTTGCAGCACGGCTTGTAGCGCCTCATCAGCGTCTTCGGCCCATATCACCTTGCCTCCCCGCGCCGTAAAGTTCTTTTCAAAGGTCTCCAGGTACTTGTCCAGGTTCTCTATGGTTTTCCACTTCACGTTTTTTGCTTTGCGGCGTGCAAGGTCAAGGTTTGCAAACTGTTGTTTGCCCTTTACCACCGCGTCATTATACTTCTGTATGTTGAAGTTTATTTTGCGCTTATGCTCAAGGTCATGCGCCTTGATACCACTCTTAGCAAGAAAAACGGATTGGTTCTCTGTCATACGGTATTCAAAAATAGAAGATTTGGGGCAAAGGCGTGTATTCTACATACGTTTTGCGTAGAATAACTCTTCTAATCTACGCAGATAATCTTTTATAATGCATTTGCCATTTAAACACTGCCTATCTTTGCACCCATGTTTTCTCCCGAACAAGTATCTAAGAATGCACTGGAAACCATTCAGCTGGAAGCAGAATCGGTAAAGCAGCTTGCACAATACATAAACGAGTCTTTTATAAAGGCAGTACGCATTATACACGAATCGAAAGGAAGAGTGGTAGTGACAGGTATAGGCAAAAGCGCCGTGATAGCACAGAAGATGGTGGCTACTTTTAACTCCACCGGTGCCCCTGCGCTCTTTATGCATGCGGCCGATGCCATACATGGCGACCTGGGTATGATACAGCCGGATGATACCACCATTATAATATCTAAAAGCGGTGAAAGCCCGGAAATAAAAGTGCTGGTGCCCTTTATTAAGAACTTTGGCAACCCGGTAATAGCACTGTGCGGTAATGAACGCTCTTACCTGGCTACACACGCTGATATATTTGTGAACAGCACAGTAGAGAAGGAAGCTTGCCCCAATAACCTGGCACCAACAACCAGCACCACAGCACAGCTGGTAATGGGCGATGCCCTGGCTGTGTGCCTGCTGAGCCTGAAGGGTTTTAGCTCTAAAGATTTTGCACGCTACCATCCTGGTGGTGCGCTCGGCAAGCAGCTATACCTTCGTGTGGCTGATATGAGTAATATAAATGAAAAGCCACAGGTAAAGCCTGACAGTAGCCTGCGCGAGATAATCTATGAAATAAGCAGCAAGCGCCTCGGCGCTACGGCAGTACTGGATGGCGACAAGCTAACAGGCATAATAACAGATGGCGACATACGCCGTATGCTGGAGAAAAATGAAAGCCCTGCCAATGTAAAGGCAGCAGATATACTAAACGCCAAACCCAAAACTATAGACGAAACAGAACTGGCTGTAGCAGCACTGGAAATGATGCGTCAATATGATATTACCCAACTGGTAGTAACAAAAGACGGCAAGTATAGTGGCTTCATTCACCTGCACGACCTGGTGCGGGAAGGGTTAATATAAGTTTGCCGTGAATCTTTTTTTATAATAATTTATAGCCCTAATTTTATAGTCCAAGCATTTATCACCTTATACGTCAAATTATGACCCCTTTATTATTACTCTCCATGCCCGGCGATTTTGGATTTGCCGCTTTGTTGCTCATTCCTATAGGTGCTGTGTACCTGGGATTAAAATTTATACAGGGATATTTAGAAGGCAAAAAAGGTAAATAGACATTTGTAAAGCCAACGCTACCTGCACTTAAGGATAGCCTTCTGTTTTAAAACCCAACACCCACCCCAAACTCGGCAAGCTCAGCTTCAGTAAGGTGTGTTTTTAGCAATGCAGAAAGGAATAGCTCCTTCAGCGGGCCGGTTTCTTTTTGTATCAGGTAATAGTGCATACCCAGCTTTTCATAATAAGGTGTTATGGCTTTCAGCTCGGCCTGTTTTATATAAAAACCAACCTGTAGTATAATGCCCACATGGCCTATGCCAAACTCATTACCTACGAATATGGCACTCTTCCATGAGTGCTGTCTTTCGCTGCCCACATCTATTTCATTGTTCCTCAGGAAGGCGTAAATGTCCTGGTGGTAGGAATAATCAATACCGGCAAACATTTTATTTACGCTATTCCATCGTCTGCTTGCATACACCGATGCCAGGTACACATGATACAGCGGCCCATCAGGCGCACCACTTTCTGTAAGCGCCATGCTAAAACGCCCTTGCACCAGCCAGCGGTTCTTAAGTGGTCCAAGATCGCGTACTATCTTTTGCGGCTGGGATGTAACGGGAAAGTAACGCAGGCCTACGTGTGCGCCATACATATTAATACCCAGGTTGGGCACATGGTAGGTGGCATTGGATATATGAAAGAAGTTAGCCCCCAGTTGCACATCCCAATGTTTATTTACATGGTAGCGCAGGTCGGTCATAAAAGTGCTGAAATTGTTTATCTGGCTGCTTAGTGCATTGTTCAGTGTGTCCCAGTTAGGGTAGCGGTCATAGTGCTTGCTGATGAAGCCTAAGCCAAAGCCCATGCGAATGGTCCATTCCAGCTTGTTGCTGCGTATGATAGGTATGGTAAGATTAGGATAAAAACCCAAAGCCCTGCCATATACAGAATCGATGCCATAGTTTACATAAGTAACCCCAAAACCAACTGTAGGATAGTTTAACCGCTGTTGCCAATCTTTTCTGCCATAGGTATGCCATACAAAGTTTAGATCCAGCGCGGTGGAATGCTCTGGTATGGGTAATTTGAATTTCTTAGTGTGCTTAAACACTTTGCCTCCCACGCCATTCATCTCTATGCCGAAGCCTGCGCCTGTCGCTTCCTGCTGCGCCCTTGCATGGCAGCATAGCAGTAATACAAAGCAGCTAAGTGAAAAAATGAAAGGTTTATAACAATGGTTGCGCATCACTATTATTCGAAAACAGGCATTAAGATATATGGAGCTGAACAAATATAATGTCATTTCGTTATTATTTAATTAGTTACCTCAGGGTGTAATAGTGCTTTTTGTACCTTTAGCTCCAAATCTGTATCACAGAAAAAAATGCGTCGCTTAGCTGCTATACTGTTCAGGTCGTTTCTGCAAGGGCTGCTATTGCTTAGTCCTATAGCTATCACAGCCTATGTGCTGTATGCAGTGTTCGATCGTATAGATAGCCTGGTACCTTATGTACCGAGGGGCCTCGGCTTTTTCATCATTGTATTCTTCGTCACTTTTGTTGGTTACCTGGGCACTCGCCTGTTCCTTGGCCGCTGGTTGTTTGATGCCTTTGGGCATGTGCTGGAGCGTACACCGGGTGTGAAGTTTATATACTCTTCCGTAAGGGACATGATCGGCTCTTTTGTAGGCGATAAAAAACGCTTCAACAGGCCGGTGTGGGTGTGTACCAACATCAATCCTGAAATGTGGCGCATAGGCTTCCTAACACAGCGCGATATGTCGCACCTGGGTATGGTGAATAAAGTGGCTGTTTACCTGCCACATTCGTATGCCATATCCGGTTGGGTGATTATAGTAGAATCAAAATATGTAAAACCGGTAACCAAGATGACTGCGGGAGAAGCAATGAAATTTGCTGTGAGCGGCGGCGTTACCAATATAGAAGAAGATAGCCATGACATCAAAACGAAAATTGAACTTTAGCGGCGGCCCTGCAGCCCTGCCCGAAGAGGTATTGAAAGAGGCATCAGAAGCTGTGGTGGATTACAATGGTACAGGCCTCTCTATATTGGAGTTACCGCACCGCGGTAAAGATTTTGAAAAAATACTGGAAGAAGCAAAAGAGCTGGTGAGAGAACTATGTGGCCTGGGCAGCGACTACGAAATACTGTGGTTGCATGGTGGCGGTCGCCTGCAATTTTGCATGGTGCCTATGAACTTTCTTGGGCCTGAGGATACCGCGGGCTACGTGGCCAGCGGACACTGGGCAGAGGAAGCAATGGAGTATGCGGCGCACTACGGCGATGTGCAGATACTAAGCACATCAAGAGAAGATAATTATGCCCACTTGCCGAAATGGCCGACGGATGTTTCTAATAACCTGGCCTACCTGCACTACACAACCAACAATACTATATACGGCACGCAGTTCCATACTGTACCAAAAGGCAATGTGCCGCTGGTAGCAGATATGAGCAGCGACATACTCTGCAGCAAGAGAGACTACACCAACTGTGCGCTGATATATGCAGCCGCACAAAAAAATATAGGCCCTGCGGGTGCTACTATGGTAGCTATACGCAAAGACATGCTGGAGCGCATACACCGCGATATACCTGCTATGCTCAGCTATAAAAAACACGCAGAAAAAAATTCACTGCTCAATACTCCGCCGGTCTTTGCTATATACACATCTATGCTCACGCTGCGCTGGACAAAAAAGAAAGGCATAGATGCAATAGAAGCAGAGAACAGACAGAAGGCCACACTGCTGTACAACGAGATAGACCGTAATAGTATATTTACAGGTACAGTGACAAACAAGGCAGACAGGAGCTTGATGAATGTCTGCTTCACGGCCAACAATAGCGAAAATGAAAAAGCATTTTTGCAATTTTGCAGCGAGCGCGATATTACCGGAATCAAGGGGCATCGCTTTGTAGGCGGCTTCCGTGCATCGCTGTATAATGCTGTGAGCATACAGGCAACAGAATCACTGGTACAAGCTATGCAGGACTTTGAAAAAGAAAACAAATACTAATCGTTCAATAGAATATGGCAAAAATTACCCCGTTCGAGGGATTAAGACCAAAGAAAGAATTTGCTGATAAAGTAGCCACCTTACCGTATGATGTGGTAAGCGTAGCAGAGGCAAGACAATTCAGGAAAGACCCATACAATTTCTACCATGTTACCCGTGCAGAAATAGACCTGTCTGAAAATGTAGATGTACACAGCCAGCTGGTGTACGACACGGCAGAAGAAAACCTGGACGAAATGATAGATAAGAAAATACTGGTGCAGGATAAGGACCCGTACTACTATATCTACGAGCTTACTATGGATGGCCGCTCGCAAACAGGCCTGGTATGTGGCTCGTCTATAGACGACTATGAGAATGGCATAATAAAGAAGCACGAGTTTACCCGCCCTGAAAAGGAACTGGATAGAATAAACCACATAAAAACTACTCACGCACAAACCGGTATAGTATTTCTTGCCTACAATGACCAGGAAGCTGTGCAGGACATAATAGATAAGTGGAAGGCTAACCATGAGCCGGAATACGATTTCATTTCTTCGGACGGTGTGCATCATCGTTTCTGGGTAATAACGGATTATGCAAAGGTGGCTTCCATCACTCGCCTCTTCGATGAGGAAGTACCTGCTACCTATATAGCAGACGGCCACCATCGTGCAGCATCTGCTGCCAAGGTGTGCAAGGAAATGAGAGACAACGATATGTCTATCTCCGGCGATGAATCATTTAATTATTTCATCACCTGCATATTCCCTGCAAGCCAGTTGCAGATAATGGACTACAACCGCGTGGTAAAGGACCTGAACCACATGAGCCCGGAAGAATTTATAAAAGCCTTGCAGGATGATTTTGAAGTAGAGAGCCTGGGAAAAATACAATACAAGCCACAGCATGAGCATGAATTTGGCCTGTACCTGAATCATGGCTGGTATAAGATCACAGCAAAACCCGGCAGTTTTACCAATGACCCTATAGGTGTGCTGGACGTGAGCATACTGCAGAATAATGTACTCTCCAAACTGCTGAATATAAACGATCCGCGTGTGGATAAGCGTGTAGATTTCGTAGGTGGCATACGTGGCCTGGGCGAGCTGGAAAAACGTGTGGACAGTAAAGAAATGGCGGCAGCATTTGCCTGCTACCCTGTTAGCATCCAACAATTATTTGCCATTGCAGACAGTGGCAATGTAATGCCGCCTAAGAGCACCTGGTTTGAACCTAAGCTGCGCGACGGGCTGGTTATATATCTTATATAAACAGGAAGGCACTATCTACAGTGCCTTTTTTGTTATAAGAAACAGTTATAAACCTGCAACATTAAAGCGCTCAACTTTGTTCACAAAATAAAAGCATAGATCATGGAATACAGGAGAATGGGAAAAACAGGATTGCAGCTTAGTGTGCTTTCCTTTGGCTCATGGGTAACCTTTGCAAAGCAGGTGGACGATTCAGACTCCGACAGGCTGATGGGTATAGCCTATGATAATGGTGTGAATTTCTTCGATAACGCGGAAGTTTATTCAAGCGGAGAATCTGAAAAAATGATGGGCCGTGTGCTGAAGATGAAAAACTGGGATCGTACGTCATACACTGTGTCCAGCAAAGTATTCTTTGGCTGGCGGGGCAAGGCCAATAAGCCAAACCAAACCGGCCTGAGTCGCAAACATATTTTTGAAGCATGCCACGAAGCATTGCAACGTTTTCAGCTCGATTATCTTGACTTGTTCTTCTGCCACCGCCCTGATAGGGACACACCGATAGAAGAAGTAGTATGGAGCATGAACATACTGATACAGCAGGGTAAGATACTGTACTGGGGCACCAGCGAATGGAGCGCGGCCGAAATAATGGAGGCAAATATGGTGGCCAAAGAACTGGGATTGATAGGCCCTGCCATGGAGCAACCACAATACAATCTCTTCGAAAGAACACGGGTAGAAAGGGATTATCTTACCATATTCAAGAATGTAGGCC
>JAFDXS010000149.1 GCA_018267795.1 Bacteroidota bacterium
GTCTTGGTATTTCAGGATTTTTTACGCGCATTATCCATACACCGGCGCATACAAGGATAAAGGCAAACAAAGTACCTATACTTGTCATATCTCCTACTATATCGCCGGGCACAAACGCTGCAAAGCCGCCTACCAGTACAAGAAATATCCAATTTGATTTATAAGGCGTCTGGAACCTGGGATGCAGATCTGAAAATATTTTAGGTATCAATCCATCATTACTCATGGAGTAAAACACGCGCGATTGTCCCATCAGCATTACCAGTATTACAGATGAAAAACCTGCGAGTATGGCTACTGTCACCAGGTTAGCCAGCCAACCGTAGCCTGTCATGTATGTTTTAATTGCATAAGCCACTGATGCTTCCTTACCCACAGTTCGGAAATCGTGTATGCTACCAATGCCGGTAAGTACATGCGCGAATAAAATATAAAGCACGGTACATATAGCCAGGGAGCCTAATATCCCTATTGGCATATCACGTTTCGGGTTTTTGCTTTCCTGTGCAGCAGTAGATACCGCATCGAAACCAATGAATGCAAAGAAAACCACACCTGCTGCGCCAAGTATACCTAATATACCTCCATAATTATGAGATACCCCCTCAGTATCAACGTAAGTAGATGGCTGAGGTATGTAAGGCGTATGATTAGCCGGGGATATATAAGACCAGCCGAGTACGATAAAGAGTATTACAATGGCTACTTTACTTATTACTATAATGCCATTGAAAATAGCCGATTCTTTTATACCGCGTATCAGCAGCAAGGTTATCATAAAAATGATAAATAAGGCTGGTAAGTTCATGATACCCTGCTCTATAACAACGCCGTGTGCATCGCGTAGCCGCTCAAAAGGGGAATGCGACCAGGCAAAAGGGACTCGCAATCCAAATATCTCCAGTAGCTTATTAAGGTATTCACTCCAGGCAATACCTACCGTGGCGGCACCCACCGCATATTCCAGCACTAGATCCCAGCCTATTATCCAGGCTACGAACTCGCCCATGGTAGCATACGAATAGGTATATGCACTGCCCGCTACAGGTATCATAGAGGCAAACTCTGCATAGCAAAGACCTGCAAAAGCACAGCCTATAGCAGCTACGATGAAGCCTATGGTTACTGATGGGCCCGCATTATTAGCCGCTGCGGCAGCAGTACGCACAAATAAGCCGGCGCCGATAATGGCGCCAATACCTAAAGCAACAAGATTACCAGCACTAAGGGTGCGCTTAAGCCCCCCGTTATCGCCGGATGAATCTATAATGAGTTCAGAAAGAGGTTTTTTTGTAAATAAGCCCATATTTTGGTTTGCGGGTTAAAGGCTAAAGATAATAGTTTAGCCGAAATATGGACAACCTGCTACTTAAATCCCCCTAATGGCGGCAGCAAATGTTAGTAAAAATAAAATCTTATGCCTGCCTTGCCTACCGTTTAATATTTTACTGTAGGTTTGGCACATGATTCGGAAATTTGCTGCTTTCAGCTCTATATTCATTACAATTTTCATATTTATCTCATCAATCGCCTTTGCCCAGCCTCAACTCCCGGATATAGCCGGCGCGGCAGACAAAGGAGTGATTGTGCTTACATGGCAATGCCAATATGATGGTATCAAATCAATTTCCGTTCAGCGATCATCAGACAGCCTGCACAATTTTTCAACCGTAGGCTATGTAAAAAATGTAAAGAAAGGTGTACAGGCATTTGTTGATGGCCATCCGCTGCCGGGAAAAAACTGGTATCAGCTTACAATAGTATTCAGTTCTGATCTCAACTGGACAAGTAATAAAATAAAACTCATAGTAGATAGCAGTACACTTATTAATCAAAACGTAGTGCTACCTCCTAACGATTCACTGCAAAAACTATTGGTAACAGCTGAGGGTAATGGCAAGAAAACGATAAAATCAAAATCTGGTATTGTAGTAACAATAGATTCTACCGGCAAAAAAGGTGATGTAAAGGCTACCAGCTCTACGGATACAGCAGGCAATATTGCATCTGCTAATTCGGTAGATTCCATTTCAAAAAAGGTGCATCATATCTCCATCTCTTTAGATACTGATCCTACGGCTGTCAATCCTTACACTTTTATCAAGTCGCACTATGTATTTACAAACCCTCTTACCGGGCATGTAAATATGGAATTACCGGAAATTACCAGCCATCATTATTCTGTAAAGTTTTTTGATGATAAGGACAGACAAATAATGGAAGTACCGCATATCACAGCCTCACCCATTATTATAGACAAGCGCAATTTTCAGAAAAAGGGAATTTACAAATTTGAGCTGCGGAAAGACAGGGCTATCTTAGAAACCGGGTATATAACAATCTATTAGAGCCTTATTGGTTATCACCCATTTCCTGTGCCTGTAGCATTTGCTCCCATTCCGGGCCCAGGCGAAGTGTATTTCCTGCATATAGCTTCATTATATATACCATATCTTCGGCATCCCAGGAGTAAACACCTTTTGCGAAGTTCACAGTATAACCTTCATAGCTGAAGCAGAGATTGCCATTGTGATGAAGACTTTGTACCAGGTGCTCATGCGTTTCAAATCCAAAATAATCGAAGCTATGTCCTTTTAGAGGATGATCAGTTTTATGTCCCTTTCCCGCGTAGTGCAGTGGGCCCATATTTTGCCAGCTATAGCGTGCGCTATGAATAGAAAATGGAGTTTTGCGCACAATGACAAGATCATTTTTACCCAACAGTAATTTTTCTGTTTCAAAAAGGCGCGACAATAGTCTGTAAGATGCCATAAGATAAAGTACCGACGCTCCGCAGGCTGCTACCCAATGTGCCAGCTTACCTGATAATGGCAAGGCCTGCAGTAAGAAAATGGTAGCCATGCCGGTAGTAAAAAGAAACTCTGCAAGGAAAAGAATTTTGATCCTTGTTTGCAACCGATTGCCTAATGAGATAAGTAATTGGGAGTCGCCCCAATTATATGTAATTTTTTTGGACATAGGTATAAAGTGTAGGTGTCACTCATTATAAATATAAGGATTCTTTTTCAGACATGGAAACTATTTCTGCGTTGAACAATTTTCCAAATTCTTCCCTTAATATATCCTTCACCTCTTGCATATCTACCTTTTTGCCCAGTTCCTTTTCTATGGAAGTCACCCCTTTATCCGTGAACCCGCAGGGTACAATGTAATCGAAGTAGCGAAGATCTGTATTTACGTTCAGTGCAAAGCCATGCATGGTTATCCACCGGCTGCAGCGTACACCCATAGCGCAGATCTTGCGGGCTCTTGCGGGGTTCTGCGGGTCCAGCCACACACCGGCGGCCCCGGGCAATCTGTCTCCTTCAATACCGTATTGTGCTAGTGTCCTGATTATTGCCTCTTCCAGTCTTCGCATATACTTACCCAGATCTGTAAAGAACAGCTCAAGGTCCAGGATGGGGTACCCTACTATCTGTCCAGGGCCATGATAGGTAATATCCCCTCCCCGGTTTGTTTTGTAAAATGATACGTCCAGCTCCTTCAGTCGGCTGTCATTCACCAGGAGGTTTTCCATGTGGCCGCTCTTCCCTAATGTGTACACATTAGGATGCTCGCAGAAGAAGAGAAAATTAGTAGTGTCTATGGAAGCAGGCCGCTCAGTTTCAGGCTTGCTATACCATTGCGATTTAGCCTGGAGATTTTCCTGTAATAATGCTTCCTGCTTCTGCCAGGCTGCGCCATATTCTATATCGCCCAGGTCCTGAAAATAGATTTTCTGCCTCATAAAACAACTGCAATTTACAACATACCGTGCTATCAAAAATTCACCCGCATCCTGCCCCTTAATACAGGCTTAGTTTACGATTTTATTAACAGCAAAACCGTTACATTTGTTAGAATTTGTCATAAGTTTTTAAATATTATCAGATTTAAGAGAATTATGTTGCGATTCATGAAGAATAAAATTTTAATACCGTTAATAGTATTGGGCGCTTTGGCTGCCTTTTTTTCATTTAAATATAGCGGTAGCGATTCGGGAGGAGAAGAAAAGAAAGTAGCAGTGCTGGAAACAGTAATGAAGGCTATAAAGGAAGGTCACTATTCACCACGCGAAATAAATGACACTTTTTCATCTCATGTCTATCATAAAGTGTTAGAGGAGGACTATGAGAAAAAGTTTTTTACCCAGCAGGATATAAACCAGCTTAGCAAATATGAGTTCCAGATAGATGATGAAATCAACAGTGGTTCGCTGGAGTTTTATCATGCTGTAAATGATATTTTCGTACGCGATGTAAAAAATGCTGAGAACTACTATAAAGAGATTTTAAAAACGCCTTTTGTATTTAACGGCAATGACTCTGTGTATGTAGATGGAGATAAAATGACCTATGCTGCCGATACAAATGCGCTGAAGGATCGCTGGCGCACTTATCTTAAATATCGTGTGTTAGCCAAATATGTGGACCTGAAGAATGCACAGCAAAAAAAGATAGACAACAAAGATACTTCTCTGAAACAACCCAAAACGGATGCCCAACTGGAAGTAGAAGCACGTGATGCCGTGAGAAAAAACCAGGAAAGCTATTTCAAACGTCTGAATAAGATAAAAGAAGATGACCGCTTCTCAGCATATATTAATGCTATTACCGGTACAGAAGATCCGCATACAGATTATTTCCCGCCTCGTGCCAAGCAGCGTTTTGATGAAGAAATGTCTGGTACCTTCTTTGGTATAGGCGCCCAGTTGCAGCAGGATGGTGGCAAAATAAAGATTGTAGCTATAATAACAGGCAGCCCGTGCTGGAAACAAGGAGAGCTAAAAGCAGGCGATGAAATAATGAAGGTAGCCCAGGGCAGCGCAGAACCTGTGGACATAGAAGGCTACGAAATAGATGATGCAGTACAGCTGATACGTGGCAAAAAAGGTACTGAAGTTCGCTTGACAATAAAAGAACCAAGCGGTGCAATAAAAGTAATACCCATAGTAAGAGGTGAGGTACAGCAGGAAGATATTTTTGCAAAATCTGTGATAATAAAAAGTAAAGGCGGCCCTGTAGGCTACATATACCTGCGCGAATTTTATTCTGACTTCCAGCATATAAATGGTCGTCGCTCGGCAGAAGATGTGAAGAATGAAGTGTTGAAGCTTAAAGCAGCGGGAGTAAAAGGAATCATCCTTGACTTGCGCGACAATGGCGGCGGCTCACTTAGCGATGTAGTGGATATGGCAGGCATCTTTATAGACAATGGTCCGGTGGTGCAGGTAAGAAGCAGCGATGCAGCGCCTATGACATTAAAGGACAATGCAAATGGAGCGCTTTATGATGGCCCTATGGCTGTAATGGTAAATGAAAACAGTGCATCAGCGTCTGAAATTATGGCTGCAGCACTTCAGGATTATAAACGTGCAGTAGTAGTAGGCTCTACTACCTATGGCAAGGGTACTGTACAAAAAGTGATACCTCTTGATGAGTTCCTGGATCCAATGACCCGCGTAAAGCTTAACAGTATTAGCGACAGCAACAAACTGGCAAGTACAGATGCTGCTGAAAGTTCTTTGGGCGCTTTAAAGATCACTGTTCAGAAATTCTACCGTGTTACAGGTGCATCTACTCAGTTGAAGGGTGTAACACCTGATATTATGCTTCCCGATCCTTATGTTTCTCCTAACAATGGCGAACGCCATGATAAGGCAGCCCTTAGATGGGATGTAATACCACCTTCTGACTTTAAACCATCTAACAGTGTAGGTAACATACCTGAGTTAGCGAGTCTTAGCCAGGGAAGAATAGCAATGGACCCTACTTTCCGCTTAATAATGCAAACTGGTCAAAGAGTGCAGGCAGAACAACGAAAAAATGCCTACTCCTTAAATGAAACAGAATACCGCAAAGAGCTGGAAGAAAATAATGCAATAACCAAAAAGCTGGAAGAACTGCAGAAAAAAGCAACTCCTTACGAAATAACAAACCTGAAGGAAGATATGAGCCGTGTAAATGCAGACAGCGCTTCTGTAGCAAAAAACAACGACTGGATCAAGAACCTGAAGAAGGACGTATATATTGCAGAAACAGTGAATATAGTGAACGATATGGCTAAGGGTGGTAAGAAAGTGACCATAAACAGTAAACGATAGAGTTTTAAAGCATATTTAAAGAAAAAGTCCTGGTAATTGCCGGGACTTTTTCTTTAAAAACAAACTAAGTTTTCCGCTTTCATTTACCTTTGAGGCAATTTTGAAAAACGCATATTTGCTTTCCCATAAATTACATACATACATTCTGCTGGCCATATTACTTATGGGCAGCATGCATAGCCTTGCCCAGGCAGTGCCTGATACTACCCGTATAAAAGTATTGACAGACACTACTGTACTGCAGGGAAACCTGACACATGGAGGAATTGATACTGCAAGGAGAGGCACCTTAAAACTTACTAATATAGATACTACCCCGGCCCTGGCTCCTAAAAAAAGCTTTTTTCAGCCTAACCCTAAAAAGGCAGGTTTATACTCAGCTATCGTTCCGGGCTTAGGTCAGCTATACAATCGTCAGTATTGGAAGATACCTGTTATTTATGTTGGCATTGGCGTCGCTGCATATTTTATTCAGGACAATCTCAAC
>JAFDXS010000014.1 GCA_018267795.1 Bacteroidota bacterium
TAAAAGCCGGACATGATTGTCCGGCTTTTAGCTTAAGATGAATTTGTTATATTTGATTATGCGACCGATAATATACACGCTCCTATCCGCATTAACCTTTTTAATAGTCTTGCAAGGCTGTAGCAAGGGTGCCGATCCCACATCATCATCAAAAAAGGCGGTCCCCACTATAGCAGGGATATATGCCGGCTCAACGCACTATACAGAAAATGATGCCGGACCTGACTCTACAGGTCATGTTAAGATCACTAATGTTGATACCAGTTTTGCGGATACCATTAAAATTGAAGGCAGCGGCGATGTTTTGATTATTCATTATAAATGGTATAATGCCGATTTTTCCTATTACGCAGCAGTGGATACCTTTAAATATGATTCGTCGGGAAGCTATTATCATCACTATTATGATGCTGATTATGATATGTTCAATCTGAAGTCAGCAGATTCTTTATATGGTGTCCATCATGCCTATGGAGGAGGGATCAACGGTTACTACAATAGTCATGATAATGCCTTTAGCGGGAAGAAGCTGCCATGAGGTCTGTATTGTAATTCTCCCGTTATTTTAACCATGCATTTGTTTCTGTTTCCATCTGGGATTTGTTTCCGGTGAGGGCAGCGAGGCGTTCTATAACACGTTCTACCAATGCGTCGGGGCAGGAGGCACCTGAGGTAATCATCACTTTCAGCGGACGGTCTGCAGGGAGATAGTTCTTGGTTTCTTTTTCGGTATGGGTATGTAGATCGAAATGACGAATGCTATCGTTAGCGTCAAGGCAATACTCGTCTTTGATAAAGTATGTCGGCAGTTTTTCTTCGCAAAGCTCTACGAGATGTGATGTGTTTGAACTGTTGTAGCCCCCTATAACCAGTGCCAGGTCTGCAGGCTGCTCTAACATGCCTTGCACCGAACTTTGGTTGTCATTTGTAGCATAGCAAAGTGTATCTCTTGTTTCTGCAAAATGGGCAGAAGTATTATCAGCACTAAGATTGAAATGCTTTACAATAGCTTGCTTCAGGTAATCAGCTATTGCTTGTGTTTCACTGGCAAGCATAGTGGTTTGGTTTACTACACCAATTCTTTGCAAATCTTTAGTGACATCAAAGCCTTCTGAATATTGTCCTTTGAAGTCAGTGTAGAAATTGTCAAGATGCAGCTCATTTAAGATGTACCTGGCAAGATGCTGCGCCTGCTCCATATCCTTTACTACAACTGTTGGCGTATGGGCCTTGCTATGTGAGAAAGTGGCGCGTGTTTCTTCGTGTTTTGGTTTTCCATGTACTACAATGGTGTAGCCATCCTGACCAATCTTTTCTGCTTTGTTCCATACACGCTCTACGAAAGGGCAAGTGGTTTCGTAGTGGGTAGGTTCAATGCCTTTATCGCGTAGTTGCTGTTCCAGCTCGAGCGTGGTACCAAATGCGGGGATAATAACAATATCATCGCTGGTCAGTTCATTCCAATCCATGAGCATCTTGCCGCTGGTATCCATGATAAAGTGCACACCCAGCGCCTGCAGGTCTGCATTTACGCCGGGGTTATGTATCATTTCGCTTAGCAGGAAAACACGCTTGCCTGGATTCTCTGCTACTGCGCGAAAAGCTATTTCAATGGCATTTTCCACTCCGTAGCAAAAGCCAAAGTGGCGGGCGAGAATGATCTGTAAAGAGCCCAGCTCCAGGATGGTGGGGCTGAAATCTTTTTTCATTTTATCATCTGCCTTGCGTTTTTGCTTAATAGCAGTTACCAGCGGGCTGCGGTAATGAACAGGAACATTAAACGATTTCATCTATGAAAACTGAAATGCAAAGTTACTTAAAGTGAGCCTGTTATAGCTTGTTAAAGTTGGGATAGCTGCTTTTAGCGAAATTTCACATTGTGTTTAATAAATTATTCGAAAATTGTGAGCAGAAGGGCATTGATATGCGTAATTTAGAATAGATAGAGGATTTACATCTTACATGCGATACAGAGGGAGATTAGTAATACTGCTAATAGTAATAATACTGCTGACTGCGCTGGAATATACATTCCCGGGGCATCCGCATAATATGCTGCTGTATGACCGCTATGTGTTTCGACCTTACCAATCATTCAGGAATCTCATTTTCGGCTGGATACCCTTTAGCGTAGGTGATATATTATATGTATTGGGGGGCTTACTCATTATCGCAGTAATTATACGCTGGGTCTATTTCTCCGCAAAGTTCAGAACTCATAAACATGGCCTTGCCTTGTCCGGCCTGCATACCGTGATAGGCCTTGGGGTATTGTACATTCTATTCATTGTAGGCTGGGGTGCTAACTATTACAAACCTTCGCTTGGTACGTTCTGGCACCTGAACCAATCGGTAATGGAAGATAGCGTCATTGGCGATTTTGACCAGGAGCTCATTGATAAACTGAATAGTTATGCACCGCATTATCATGCACTAAGCTTTGCAGAAGTAAATACGCGGGCCCAGAAATACTACCGGGAATATACAGACGTGCGTACAAAGCTTTCAGGGCTCAGGGCAAAAGCATCGATGTTTAACTACCTGATGCAAAACCTGGGCATACAAGGATATTATAATCCATTTACCGGTGAAGCACAGGTAAATAAATACCTGCCCGGCTTTATGCTGCCCTTTGTTATATGCCATGAAATGGCGCACCAGGCAGGCATTGCCGCTGAGGGAGATGCAAACCTGCTGGCCTATGCCGTAGGTACTACCGCAAATGATACGGCGTTTAACTACTCCTGTTGCCTGAACTTGTGGCTATATACCCAGTCGCGACTGCGATTTAAAGATTCTGCACTGGCAAAGAAAATGCGTATGCAGCTAAACCCCCTTACGCTGGCAGACATTGATACACTGAGACAAATAAGGCGCAGGTACGAAGGTGATATGAGTCGCTATAGCGGCAAACTATATGATGAATACCTGCGTATGCACGACCAGAAAGGTGGCATAAACAGCTATGATAATGTGACCCTGAGCGCGTGGGCATGGGAAAACAAGCAAAAGCGCAAGCCGGATTCGCTCATTAATGTGCCTTAGCCTCTATACTCACCCCATACACCACGCAGGGTGTCTGATATTTCCCCGAGCGTACAGAGATTTTCTACCGCGTCAATAACAAAGGGCATCAGGTTTTCCGTAGTGCCTGCTTTTTGCTTAATCGTTTCCAGGCATTGTGCTGCTTTGGCTGCATCACGTTTCTCGCGCAGCTTTTTCAGCTTTTCTATCTGCCCGGTGCGAATGGAGTCATTGATTTTTAACAGCGGTGTTTTTTCTTTTTCGTTCGATGTGAATTTGTTTACACCTACTATTATCTTTTCTCCGTTTTCTATGGCCTGGCTGTAGGCATAGGAAGAGCGTGCTATTTCGTCCTGTACAAAATTTTGTTCTATAGCCTTTACAGCGCCACCCATAGCATCTATTTTTTCTATCAGCTTCCATGCGGCGGCCTCTACTTCATTAGTAAGCGACTCCACATAAAAAGAGCCTGCTAAAGGATCTACAGTTTCGGTAACGCCACTTTCGTATGCTATTACCTGTTGGGTACGCAATGCTATGGTAGCAGCTTCTTCCGTAGGAAGTGACAGCGCTTCGTCATAACCATTGGTATGTAAAGATTGCGTGCCACCTAACACAGCACTGAGCGCTTGTAGTGTGACGCGTACGATATTATTTTTCGGCTGCGGAGCTGTAAGTGTACTGCCACCTGTTTGTGTATGAAAACGCAGCATCTGCGCTTTAGGATCGGTAGCGCCAAGCTCTTTAGTGATATGTGCCCACATGCGGCGTGCGGCGCGAAACTTAGCTACTTCTTCAAACAGATTATTGTGTGCATTAAAGAAGAAAGAAAGGCGTTGTGCAAATACATTTATATCCAGGCCTTTTTCTATAGCAGCTTTCAGGTATGCTTTACCATTTGCTAATGTGAAAGCTAACTCTTGTACCGCATTTGAACCGGCCTCGCGTATATGGTAGCCGGAAATAGATATAGTATTCCACTTAGGTACTTCTTTGCTGCAATACTCAAAAATATCTGTAATGAGACGCATGGAGGGTGCAGGTGGATATATATAAGTACCACGCGCTGCATACTCCTTCAATATATCATTCTGAATAGTGCCCGATATTTTCTTTACATCCGCACCTTGTTTTTTAGCAAGTGCAATGTATAATGCTAACAAGATAAAGCCTGTGGCATTAATAGTCATAGAGGTAGATACATCCTGCAGGTTGATACCCTTGAACAGGATTTCCATATCCTCGAGCGAATCGATGGCAACACCTACTTTACCTACTTCACCTTCGGCCATTGCATGATCGGAATCATAACCGATCTGCGTAGGCAAATCAAATGCAACTGAAAGGCCCATAACCCCTTGGCTAAGCAGGAAATGATAACGTTTGTTAGACTCCTCAGCCGTACTAAACCCGGCATACTGGCGCATGGTCCATGGTCTATCGCGATACATGGCAGCATGCACGCCCCGTGTGAAGGGGAACTGGCCAGGCTTTTCAGCCATAGGCACAGGCGTATTGTAAAGTGCTTTTATTTCAATGCCTGCGTCTGTAGTTATCTTCTTATCTGTAGGTTTCTTGTCGCTCAAAATTTGAAAATTATTTGCTTAACAAATATGATTATCAGGCAGTAGCGCCATAAGATAATACGCGTTTAGCTTCGCGGTTTATTACCTGCAGCGCTACGTCTACGGGCAATTCTTCTTCTGTGGTAAGAACAAAGTTTACAATACTGGCATGTAAGTCCTTGCCTGATGCTTCAGGATCCAATTGCTTGGCGATGTGCGATATCATATTCAGCTCCTGTTCTTTCACTCCCTTCACTGTTTCCCATACCTCTTTAGATACATACATCTGCTGTGAAAGATTATGCTCAAACTCTGCACGGATAGTGTGCAATAAAGCATGTTGCAGTTGAATTACGTTCATGCCCGGTTCGTAAACACGGGGAATTAATTGCCTGGGGTGCAGGCGCTCTACAAAAAGAATAAGACGCTCATAGGCCTGCAGGCGCAAGCGAATGGTAACGTCCTGCGTATCGTGCAATAAAGCAATCTGTTTGCGCTGTAGCTCGGAAACAAGGAATTTCTTAACTATTAAATAGCTGGATATTAATACTATAATCGCCGGGACTGTGTATTTCAATAATTCTAAAAGGACTTCCATACTGCTAAAATTGGCCTACAAAATAAAGCGTTTTTGCGGGTTTAGAGGCATTAAATATAAAACGATGTATATAATAAAACATATACGTGGCACAGTTTTTAGGAAAGACTATTGCCCGATAACTCGGAAGTATTGATATTTTTTAATCATTTAACAAAACAAACAACCATGAAATTAGCATTCAGACACACAGGTTTTTTAGCGCTTAGCTGTGCACTATCACTCACAGTTCTATCATGCGGTAATAACAAAAACAGCTCTACAAGTACGGATAGCACAAGCAGTACTACAAATACGATGGCTGCAGCACCGGCAGATACAACTGCGGCTAATACAAATGCTAATAGCAACAAAGATGCAGACTTCATAAATGACGTAGCTGTAAGCAATGCAAAAGAAATAGCATGGCTGCAGGCCGGTATAGATAACGGTGGAAAAGATGTGAAAGAACATGCAAAAATGATGAAAAAAGACCATGAGCAACTGGCCCAGCAAGTAAAAGACTATGCAGGAAAAAAGAACATTACGCTGCCTGCAGACCAGGACTACTCAAAAGACGTAGATATGGGCAACAAGAAAGGAAAGGATTGGGATAAGGCATGGGTAGATAAAATGGTAGATGAGCATCAAAAAACAATAGACAAATTTCAAAAGGCACAGAACGACGTAAGTGATGCTGAGCTGAAAACAATGATAACAAATACATTGCCTACGCTGCAAAAGCACCTGGATATGTGCAAAGCATTGCAGGGCAAAATGTAATTGTAGAGATAAGATGGGGTCTGGTAAATAAGTAAAGGGTCGGCTACCAAGGTGCCGACCTTTTACTTTAAACAAAATTGAATAAATAAGTTCTTTACACTCATTAGTATGTAGAACCCTTTCTACATAGCCACATAAACATTAAAATATGATTAAATGTCAATCGGACTTATAGTAATAATGCTTCTGTGTAAATTCTTGATAGACATATGCTTAATTAATAGTCGATTGCTGGCAAGCCTTTTTATTATCCATAGCAGATAATTAAACCAAATCACTTTATCACCCCAAAAATTAAATATTATGTTGGCGAACGAAGATCAAAAACAGGAAAATACGGTGCCATTTATGAACACCTTGACATCATGTGTAAATAAAGTGGTAAAAGATGGATATACAGATAGCTTTAAAGTAAAAACTGAAGGGTTATTCTCCTATACTAAGGACAAGGTATATAAGCCTGATGATGTAAAGGTGATAAATTTTTACAGGTTTGAAGGCCAATCTGACCCGGCTGATAATGCTATAATGTATGTAATAGAAACCAGCGATGGACAAAAGGGAACTTTAATAGATGCATACGGCCCATACTCCGATGTTGGCGTAACAACATTTATGAAACGTGTGGAAGAGATTAATAAGAAGACTGAAAAGAAAGACTAAGCTAAAAATAAAAGAGCGGCTGTATTGCCGCTCTTTTTATTTTATTGCTCCAGAGGAAAGAATATTTTGAACGTAGCGCCTACATCAGAATGTCCGTAGGCAAGAATATGGCCATTATGATTAGCAACTATGCGTTGCGACAATGCCAGGCCAATACCTTTGCCGTGGAACTCTGAATGCTGATTGTGCAGGCGCTGGAATATCTGAAACATTTTGTGCGTAAACTTGTTATCAAAGCCAATACCGTTATCTGATACTGTGATGCGGTGAAATTTTTGTTGTGCGTATTTAGGATTGATATCTGTAAGTTCTTCACCACTCACCAGATCACTACGTATGGATACAATAGGTTGTACGCCGTCGCGGGTAAACTTCAGCGAATTATCAAGCAGTGCCTTGAACAGAATTTGCAGTTGGCCGGGATAGCCGGGTATAATGGGCAGGACCTCCTGGTTGATAATTGCATTTTTTTGTTCTGCTTTTTCTGATAATTCGTTTATCGAATGCTTCAGTATTTTATTAAGGTCCACCTGCTCTTTTTCAGTTTGCTGCTGTGTAAGAGAAGTAAGGTTCACCAGGTCTTCTATAAGCTCCTGCATGCGTACTGCTGATGAAGTAATGCGGCCTAAAGTGTCCCGACTTTCTTCGTCCATTTGTTCTTTCTTCAGGTACAAGAGGCGATTGATAAACACCTGTATTTTGCGCAAGGGTTCCTGCAGATCGTGCGAAGCAGCATAGGCAATCTGCTCCAGCTCTGAATGGGAACGCTCCAGGTCAGCAACTTTGTTATTCAATTCATCCTGGAAAACAACTCTTCGCTTGAGCTCGCGAATCATAAGGATGAACAATATAATAGTGATAATGCAAAAGAAAAACAGGATATACTTGAGTGTAGAAGAGGTAATGTGCTGGTAGAACATTTTATTTTCTACCCTTTTGGCAAGCAGCAGGCTTTCTGTATTGTACATTACGCTCAGTGCTGCGGTACATTCTTTCATAGCCTGGCGGCCCTCGTGATAGTAGGATGAAACAGTTGCCGTTTTAGCAGTATCCAGAAAGGCAAGATTCTCGCGTATGCTGTTCAAGCGCATAGCCAGTGCGCTTCTTACGAGTATTACATTGTTTTGCTCGCCCTCGTTGTCTTTCGTAAGATACTTTAAGCTATCAAGCAAGGGATTTATCTTGCGGATACTGGTATAGAGTAAGCGCTGATACATGGTGTCGCGCGTGAGCATATAGCCACGTTCAGCGCGATCCAGGTCTTTTGTTACGCCTTCTACCTTGTATAGTTGCTGTATTACTTTATTGCTGTGATCTACCCAATAGGAATAATTAATAAGCGAGGTAAACTTATCTACAGAAAATAGTGAAAGCCCTGCCATTACGATAAATGAAATAGAAAATAGTATGGCTATCAGACGCAGTCTTTTCTTCATGGGCTTTCAAATTTCTACATTTTGTGGAACATATTCCTCAGTAAGAATAACGATAATATTTATTTCTAAAAGAATAGCATCAATTTTATAAATTATATAATTCGTATCTTTCTGTAGATGAATGTTTTGAAATTTTTTGAAAAAAAGTGAACAGCATTAAAATTTTGGCTTCAAGGTTGCCTTATAAGGGATAGTATAAAAACGGTGCAATTATGATCTCTCAGCAACAGACACAGAAACAACAGCTAAAAATTTTGCCGCAACAGATCCAATTATTGAACCTTTATTTTTTAAACACCCTCGAGCTAGAACAAAGAATAAAGAATGAATTGGAGGAGAATCCTTTTCTGGATCAGCAGGAAAAGGATGAATTTGACGATGCAAACAGCGCAACCACAGCGGAATCAAAAGATTTCCAGGACTACGATGAATACATGTATGATGATGTGCCTGACTACAAAGCAGAGTACCAGAACTACTTTAATACAGAAGATGCACCTAATATAGCCATAAAAAGTACGACGCATTTTAAAGATGAAGCAAAGCAACAATTAAGATTGCTGGACATAGATGAGAAGAAACGTGAAATGGCTGAATATGTAATAGACCTGCTGAATAACCAGGGACTGATGGACAGGCCGCTGGAGGAAGTGGCAGATGACCTTTCTTTCCAGTTTCAGTCAATAGTAGAAGTAGATGCGGTAGAAGAAGCACTGGCCGTGATACAGACGCTGGAGCCGATAGGTATTGGGTCTTGCAGTGTAAAAGATTGTCTTTTGGTGCAGCTGAAAGCAATGAGCCAGAAAAGACCGGATGTAAAATGTGCCATAAAGCTGATGCAGAATCACTATAATGACCTGATGCATCGCCAGTTTGAAAAAATACATCATGCGCTGAATATAGATGAAGAAGAGCTAAGGGTAGTGCTAAACCTGATAGGTAGCCTGAAATTTTACCCGGTAAGTGAAAATGCATCTGACTACGAACCTAAGAATACTATAATACCTGACTACATCATATCCCGCTATGGAGATAGTATACAGGTAAGCCTTTATTCAAGCAAATCAGGTTCTGTATTCGTAAACCAGGTATTGTACGACCAGCTGGCACAGCAGGTGAACGGTAAAAACAAATCTGCCAATCAGTATGTGAAAAGTAAGCTGCAGTCTGCACAGTGGTTTGTAAATGCAGTGAAGCAACGTGAAGATACCATGATGCGCATAATGCAATGTATAGTGCAGATACAGAATGAATATTTTATGGAAGGCGATATACGCTTATTAAAGCCTATGGTATTGCGCAATATTGCAGACCTGACAGGGCTTGATATAAGTACAGTTTCCCGCATTACCAGCAATAAATATGCTGATTCGCATTTCGGGCTTATATATTTAAAGGATTTATTTAGCGAAGGTATTGCAGATAAGAAAGGCGAAGTAATAAGCAATAAAGTAATACAATCTGTAATAGAAGAGGCAATAGCCAACGAAGACAAACAACATCCTTATACGGATCAGCAATTGGTAACTATTCTTTCTGCAAAAGGTTATAATATAGCAAGGCGCACAGTGGCCAAATACAGAGAGCACATGCATATACCTATAGCGCAGATACGTGCGGTATGGGCGTAAGATATTTATATATACATTTGAATAACACACAACTGAATAAATAAAAAGTATGGAGAAAGTCCTTGTAATTGATGATGATAATGACATGTGCCTTTTGCTAAACCGTTTTCTTACCCGCCATGGCTATGAGGTAAATGGCATAAACAGCGGTAAGGCGGCAATGGAGTGGCTGAAAAAGAATGAGCCAAACCTGGTATTATGCGATTTTAGACTGGAAGATATGACCGGGGCAGAACTGCTGGTGAAGATAAAGGAAATGCATCCTGCAGTGCCGGTAATAATCATTACAGGTTACAGCGATGTAAAAGACGCCGTGGAGGTGATGAAAATGGGCGCATACGACTATGTGACCAAACCGCTGTTCCCTGACGAGATATTGCTGACGATAAAAAAAGCACTAAGCGAAGAACCGCAGGATACTGCCACTGTAAAAAAGACCTCTACACAGGCACAGCCTAGCGGTAATACCTCAGCAGGTGCAAAAGCTAAAAATGTAAGCAACTCGCAGTATATAATGGGCGATAGTGCTGAATTTGCTAACATCATGAAGCAAATAGCACTTGTGGCTCCTACCAACTACAGCGTAATAATATATGGCGAAAGTGGTAGCGGTAAGGAGGCCATTGCACAGCAGATACACCAGAAAAGCAAACGCGCTAACAAGCCATTCGTAGCAATAGATTGTGGTGCTTTGTCGAAAGAGCTGGCAGGGAGTGAGCTTTTCGGTCATGAGAAAGGTGCTTTTACCGGGGCCCTGAACCAAAAAATAGGCAGCTTTGAAGTAGCTAACGAAGGAACAATTTTCCTTGATGAGATAGGGAACCTTTCTTACGATATACAGGTGTCATTACTGCGTGTGGTGCAGGAACGTAAGATGAGGCGCGTGGGTGGAAATAAAGATATAGAGCTGGATGTACGCATAATAGTAGCGAGCAATGAAAGATTGTGGGATATGGCCCGCAATGGCAAATTCAGGGAAGATCTATATCACCGCTTTAATGAGTTTAGTATTGAAGTGCCTTCTTTACGGGAAAGAAAGGGCGATATAATGCTCTTTGCTAACCACTTCCTGCAGCTGACGAATGCTGAATTAGGAAAGAATGTAAAAGGCTTCTCAAAAGAAGTGGAAGACATATTTAATAACTATGTGTGGTACGGTAACCTGCGCGAACTGAAAAATGTAGTAAAGCGTGCTACCCTGCTTACTGATGGGGACTATGTAGAGCCTAAATCACTGCCCTTTGAAATTTCTAATTTCCATAGACTGCAATTTGATAATCCTTCAAATGCACCGACAGCAACTGTAGCTAAGCAAGAACTGCCGGCAACCCCTCAACCGTTGGCGACTGTGCCTTATGAAAATAAACTAAAAAGTGCCAACCTGGATGCTGAATATGAGGTGATACTGGATGCGTTGAAACAAGCAAACTTTAATAAGAGCAAGGCTGCAAAGCTGCTGAATATAGACAGGAAGACGCTTTATAATAAAATGAAGCAGTTTAAAGCATTTAATTTGGATTAATTCAATTGTGTATGTGCAGAATGGTGAGAAGTATAAAGGATATAGAGGAAGAGAGTAAACACATTAATTATGAAATCGGAAGTAATGAATGAGAAAATGCCAGTAGCATTTTTCGAAAATATAAGTAAGGGAGGTGCAGGCGCCGTAGCAGTTATTGAGCCTGACTCTTATAAAATTATTTTTAGTAACCAGCAGTTTGATGAAACGTTTGGCGGCGAAGAAAACCTGCTAAATGGAAAGGACCTTTTGTTTTCAGATCTTGTAGAAGACTTTTTGCCTGAAAGATTGAATATTCAACTGCAACAAGTGTCGCGTTTTTCAGAGGAGCGGAGTAAACACACCGTATATCGTTTGAAGGAACATAACGGTGAAGTGTTCTCTTATTTTGTATATGCGTCACCTATTACTAATGACAACAAGCTTTATTATCACCTACTGCTGCTCAAGGATTTTTCTAAATGGAAGCTTCCATTTTCTTCTTTTGATACAAGGGAGTTGTTTTTGGAGCAGTTCAATAATATGTCCTTTGGTACGTTTGAATGGATATTAAGTTCTAATAAAGTTTTCTGGACTGAAGGAACCTATAACATTTACGAGCTGGAAAATAATGGAAGCGCATTGGATTACCATGCCATAGCAAAGTACATACATCCTGAAGACCAAAAGAAAATAGCAACGGTGGTAAAGCGTGCCTTGCGTGACCTGAACAACATAGAAACGGAGATGCGCATTGTTACCGCTAAAAATAATGTACGTATAGTAAATGTGTTGTGCAAGGTATTAGTCAATGATAATAAAACGCCGGTAAAAATTGTAGGTAGTCTGCGGGATATAACAGAGCAGCGATTGGCTGAATATGAAGTGAAAAAAAACGTGAAAGAACTAAACAGGTCTAATAAAGAGCTGGAAGAGTTTGCCTATGTTGCCAGTCATGACATGCAGGAGCCGCTAAGAAAGATCAGCACCTTCAGCGACAGGCTCAATGATAAATATGCTGATGTGCTTACCGGTGATGGCCTAATGTATCTTGAGCGCATAATGGCATCAGCAGATAATATGCGTATGCTGATAAATAACCTGCTTGAGTTTTCAAGAATTACCCGGTCTACACAGCCATTTGCTTCAGTAAACCTGAACTTTATATTGCACCAGGTAAAAGCAGATCTGGAACTGACTATAGAGGAAACAGGAACGACAATAAACACCGGAAAATTGCCTGATGTGCATGCATCACTTTCACAAATGAAGCAATTGTTTACCAACATAATAAACAATGCAATAAAATTCAGAAAAGCTGATGTGCCATCTGTAATAAATATTGAAAGCCGCCCGCTTAGCACAGAAGAAAAGAAGCAATACCAATTGCCGGCTGAAGCAATATATCATAGAATACAAATAACAGATAATGGTATTGGCTTTGAAAAAGAGTATGCACTGCGCATATTCCAGATATTTCAGCGCCTGCATGGCAAGTCTGAATACCCCGGTTCAGGTATTGGCCTTGCTATTTGCAAAAAAATTGTGGAACATCATCACGGGTTGATATTTGCGGAGGGTAATCCCGGTATAGGTGCTCAGTTCGTTATTGTTTTACCGGAAGTCCAACCCCAATCCTAAAAAGATTTTTTATGACAGCGCAGAATGCTAATGTGAGAATATTGATAGTAGATGATGACCAGGATGACTTTATCATTACAAGCGAATATATAAAACATATTCCCTCAGCCACCTTTCAAATAGACTGGTGCCCCCGCTATGACGAGGCGCTCCGGCACATGATGAATAAAGATTATCATCTTTATTTTGTCGACTACAGGCTTGGTGCAAAATCGGGTATGGACCTGCTGAAAGACGCTATGGATCATAATTACGAGGCACCCATAATATTACTTACCGGCAAAGGAAGCTATAATGTAGATATAGAGGCAATGCAGCTCGGCGCGGTGGATTACCTGGTAAAGACGGAGCTGACCATTGAGAAGATGGAGCGTAGCATTCGCTATGCGCTGGAAAGAACAGCAACGCTGCGAGCCCTTAAAGAAAACGAACGTAAATACAGAAGCATTTTTGAAAAATCGAAGGATATAGTTTTTATCG
>JAFDXS010000150.1 GCA_018267795.1 Bacteroidota bacterium
GTAACCCACGATATAAATGTACCCGGTACCATAACAGTAAAGGGCAGCGAGCTTACACTAAATGCAAAGTTTATGGTGGTGCCACAGGACTATAATATAAAGATACCATCAATGGTAGCGTCTAAAATTGCGAAGAACATTGAAATAACTGTAAATAGTATTTTAACTGCTGTGCAGAAATAAATATAAATTGCTCAGGAATTTTTTAACCAACAACTTATGCGTACTAGCCGCACACTCCTTTTTATTTCCCTGTTTTCAAGCTTGTCTATGACTGCCAGTGCGCAGGCAGACACAACCAATGGCGATGCAAGCCTTGAGAAAATGCTGGAAACTGGCAATACACCTAAGACAGAATATGTATCCGCTACTTTCAAGAGTACGCGCATAATAAATGGCCATAGCATAGAGAATGTAGGCAAAGGCATACTTGATTTTCGCATTTCTCACCGCTTTGGAACTTTAAATACCGGCGCACAAAACTTTTTCGGCCTGGATAATGCCACTACAAAACTGGGTTTTGACTATGGCGTTACTAACTGGCTGATGGTGGGCGTAGGCCGCAGCACTTATCAAAAAGAATATGATGGCTTTGTAAAAGCTAAAATATGGCGGCAGCGCGAACATAAGAACCTGTCTTTTAGCGTGAGCTATGTGGGTGGGATGTCAATAGACTCAAGGCCACTTTCTTCTTTTTCGATACCAGCAGGCGATACTTACTACTTCTCCAACAGGTTATATTATTTCAATCAATTGCTGATAGCACATAAATTCAATAATTGGCTGTCGCTGCAAATAATGCCTACGCATATTCATTACAATCTGGTGGACTCGACAAGAGATAATAATGATGTATTTGCCATGGGGGTAGGTGGAAGAATAAAACTAAGCAATCGTATAGCCCTTACAGGGGAGTATTATTATACTATAGATCCGCTCTCTACAGCTAATGGCTCACCGGTGCATAACGCACTGGCCTTTGGCATAGATATAGAAACAGGTGGCCATGTATTCCAGTTGTTATTTACCAATTCTACAGGCATTTCAGAACGCACATTTATAGGCCAGACAACAGACAGTTGGTCAAATAATGGCATACATTTTGGCTTTAATATATCGCGTGTGTTTACCGTAGTGAAACCTAAAGATTTTGAAGGCTCCAGAAATAAAATCTGGTAACACTAAAAAAAATAAAGAGCTAACTTTTTTTTAACAGTTTTTGTACTACATTTGTATTAGGGTATAATTTTCATAAGGTGTAAATGAAGCTCTGGCATTCTTGCTAGAGCTTTAGCTTTTTTAGGACTCGACTGAATTTCTTTATCTTACTATACATAAAAAAAGCGCCTGCTGTACAACAGGCGCTTTTTGTTTTAAACCATATTTTAAGCTTATGCCTGTACCAGGTTATCCAGCACGCTATTCATGTTACGAACAGCTTCAGCAGATTTATTGAAAGCTTCCTGTTCTTCAGCATTCAGCTTGTAGTCTATTATTTTTTCCCAGCCATTTTTGCCTATTACTACAGGCACGCCCATGCATATATCTTTCTGGCCGTATTCGCCGTCCAGGTATACGCAGCAAGGGAATACTTTCTTTTCGTTGCGTATGATGCTTTCCACCAGTGCAGCTCCGGCAGCACCTGGTGCATACCATGCAGATGTACCCAGCAACTTAGTAAGCGTAGCACCACCTACCATAGTATCAGCAGCTATTTGTTTCAGTTTTGCTTCTTCCAGGTAGTTAGATACCGGCAGGCCGTTAAGCGTAGCCAGGCGGGTAAGCGGTATCATGGTAGTATCGCCGTGACCGCCTATTACCACTGCATGCAGGTCATTAGGAGAGCAATCCAGTGACTGCTGCAGGTAGCATTTGAAACGAGCGCTATCCAGTATGCCGCCCATGCCTATGATGCGGTTTTTAGGTAAGCCTGTAGATTTTAATGCCAGGTAAGTCATAGTATCCATTGGGTTGGATATTACAACGATGATAGCATTAGGTGAGTGCTGCAGAATGTTTTTGCAAACATCTTCTACTATGCGTGCATTAGTACCTATCAGTTCTTCACGAGTCATACCTGGTTTACGCGGTATGCCTGAAGTGATCACCACAACATCAGAGTTAGCGGTTTTGCTGTAGTCGTTAGTAACACCTGTTACACGAGTGTCAAATCCCAGCAGGGATGCAGTTTGTGTAATGTCAAGTGCTTTACCTTCTGCAAAGCCTTCTTTAATGTCTAATAGCACCAGTTCTTCTACCAGTTCTTTGCGGGCTATATTGTCCGCACATGTCGCACCCACAGCACCGGCACCCACTACAGTTACTTTCATTATTTATAGTTTTTTGGAATGAGAGAATAAAAATATGCGCAAAGATAACTATAGGAGCGTTGACAGCAAGCAATAAAAATGGCATTTTAATGATTTTCACATTGTATTTAAAAACTTATTTTAGTGAAAATCACCCTTTGCTGCTTTTATGAAACTTATATATAGCCTGTTTGTTCTATCTTTTTTCACTTTAATGCTTCCCTATGCTGCTTTGGGGCAATCTTTTGTAGGGCTGGCACAAACCGATATTGGCGTCGGGGGGCTTTTCAAAAACCCTGCTTATGCAGTAAATGATGACCCCTTCCAGATAAATGTGGCATCCTTCAGCTTACTGGCCGGCAATAGTGGCTATACTGTAAGTGGAAATATATCAGACAATAGCAACCTTACTAAAATTAATAACAGGGTAACAAAAGCATTTTGGATGAACGCCGATATGCAGGGGCCTGCCGTCACCTTCAAAGTAAAGAAAAGGTTCAGTTTTGCTGTAAGCACCCGTACCCGCTACCTGATGAATGCAGACAATATGAGCGATGATGTCTTTAAGCAGATAGACAAACCGGGCACAGACACCGCCCACCAGTACGTGATCAATAATTTCTCATTCAATACCCAATTATTTAGTGAGCTGAACCTCATGTATGCTGGTTATTTTATTAATAATGAGGACAATACCCTGACGGGCGGTGTTGCGGTAAAAGTACTGATGGGCGGTGGGGCAGTAGGAATAGGAATACCACATGCTGTATTTAGCGACCTGCAAAATAACACTCTGGGAAATGTAAATGGTACTGCGAAAATAGCATTTACACCTTATGCCAATCAATGGCTCAGCAGCTTCACCCTGGGCAATGCACTGCAAAATGGAACAAATAACATAGGTATGGGGCTGGACCTGGGTATGGTTTATGTTTATACGCCGGTGAACGAGTACACCGGCAAGCATGACGGCTATGACTTCAGGGCTGCGGTTTCAATAACAGATGTAGGCAGTATTAATTATACTGCTTCCAGCACTACCGGCACTTATACAGCTAAGATTAACGCTATTCAGATAGATACTATTGATAAAAGCGCAGGTACTACTTATGGCCAAACCCTGGAAAAATACATGAAAGATAGCCTGATAAAGCAAACGGATAGTAAGTCAAAATTCAGGGTAGGGCTGCCAACCACACTACATATAAATACAGATATGAAGGTATATACCAGTGCTACGGTAAATGCGTGGGTAAATGCCAATTTGCTTGTAAACCTTCGTTCCCCCTCAGCTGATAAATATGCAAGCCATTATGTATCAACTTTTACAGTTTCACCGCGAGCTTTATGGAAGGAATATGGTATTGGCTTGCCCTTTTCATTTAACGCTTATAGGCAAGGTACTTTGGGGCTAATATTATATGCAGGGCCTTTTTACGTAGGTTCGAGTACAGTGGGCAACCTGTTATTTGGTAATATAAGCAGTGCCGATGTGTTTTTTTGCTTATCCTTCCGTATAAAATCCAGGAGCAATGATGGGCTCAGATAGGCAACTTATTCTATTTGTTTAAAAGAATATACATCTCTTATGTTTTCATTGAAATACTTACCTGCTGATGCTGCATTGATCAATGAATAGTAAACAGATTGCGGCACCGCTCTATAGTGATAGACCTTACCTTCCTGGAATTCTATTTCCAGTGTTTTGTCATCCGGATTATAAGTAACGGAAGCTATAGTTGTTGAATCTAAATATATCCGTTCCATATATAGCTAATAGCAATTATAACACAGCGTTAAATTTCGTACCAGCACTTATCGCCAATAAACTGCCCTTAATTTTTTACCTTCGCGCAGTTCAATCTTTCGATTTATGAAACGCGTTTATAATAATATTCTTGAAACAATAGGAAATACACCTTTAGTCCGTTTGAATAAAGTAGTGTCAGACCTGCCATGTACTGTTTATGCCAAGGTAGAGACATTTAACCCCGGCAACTCTATAAAAGACCGTATGGCACTTAAAATGCTGGAAGTGGCAGAAGCGGAAGGCAAAATAAAGCCCGGCGGCACTATAATAGAAGGTACATCCGGCAATACAGGTATGGGCCTTGCTATGGCAGCTATTGTAAAGGGTTATAAATGCATTTTTACTACTACCGACAAGCAATCGAAAGAAAAGGCAGATATATTAAAGGCCTTAGGTGCAGAAGTAATAGTATGCCCTACGAATGTGGAGCCTGAAGACCCCCGTTCTTATTACCAGGTATCGCGCAGGTTGAACAAAGAAGTGCCAAACTCTTGGTATGTAAATCAATATGACAACCTTGCAAACCGCCAGGCGCACTATGAGCAAACTGGTCCTGAAATATGGGAACAGACTGAAGGTAAAGTAACACACCTGGTAGTAGCTTCGGGTACAGGCGGCACCGTAGTAGGCACAGGAAAATTCCTGAAAGAAAAGAACCCCAACATACAAGTATGGGCGATAGATACTTATGGTTCACTGCTGAAAAAATGGTTTGATACCGGTGAAATAGATATGAGTGAAGTACACCCATATATATCAGAAGGTTTTGGTGAGGATTTCGTACCTGAGAATTACGACCGCAGCGCTATAGACCATTTTGAAAAAGTGACGGACAAGGATGGCGCGGTAATGGCAAGACGTATCACCAAAGAAGAAGGCATTTTCGTAGGCTACTCTGCAGGTTCTGTTATTGCAGGATTGAAACAACTGAAAGAAAAGCTGAAGAAAGACGATGTGGTAGTGGTAATATTCCACGACCACGGCAGCCGCTATGTAGGAAAAATATACAATGACGAATGGATGCTGGACCGTGGCTTCCTGGATGTAAAGACAGTAAAAGACCTGATAGGTGGCCTTGGCCGCCGCAGGGTAGTAACTATAGATGAAGATGCCAAAGTAAGTGATGCGCTGGAGCTGATGAGGAAATATGATATAGAGCAGATACCTGTGATGAAGAATGGAGAAATGACCGGTTCAGTAACACAGGGCGGTCTATTTAAAAGACTGATAGAAGACGCAAATGTAAAAGACTACAACATAGCTGATGTGATGGAGAAAGAGCTGCCAGTGGTAGAAATGGCTACACAGCTGGAGCACCTTACTCATTTTATAAACAAAGACAATGGTGCTGTACTTGCCAAAGACGACAGCGGCGAGTTCCACATACTTACCAAGTACGATATTCTTAATGCTTTTTCTAAAGGATAAGCTGTGCGGGATATAAAAACACTTTTTCGCGACCTGATTAAAAAGCCACCACAACTCTTCCCGTTGGTGGCTTTATTCCATATCGCTATGCTGGTTTATGTTGTATTTAATGACATAAGCGAGCCCTATGCCTGGATTCAAATACTCTGGATGCTGGGTTATACAGCCTTTTGGATATTCATTTGCGATATGAGAAAATGGGCAGCCCTCGGCTACCTTGCACTAACGGTTATAGACCTTATTCTTCGCTTTACGTTGAAGTCGCCGGACAATTTGGCAATGTATGTGAGCGATATGTTTATACTGGATGTACTGTTTAGCTTCTTTGTATTGTTTTATTACAGAAGGTTCGATTAATGCAGCGCTCATTTGTAGATATGATAGGTGCAAGGGTGGATATAAATTATCCACCACAGCGCATTGTATCTCTGGTGCCTTCGCAGACAGAACTATTATTCGACCTCGGTCTGGAGGAACAAACAGTGGGCATTACCAAATTTTGTGTGCATCCCGAAGAATGGTTCCGGCACAAGACGAGGGTAGGAGGGACAAAGCAAATAAACATTGAGAAAATACGCAGCCTTCAGCCCGATCTTATTATTGCGAATAAGGAAGAAAATGAAAAGGCACAGATAGAAGCCCTTGCAGCAGAATTCCCGGTATGGACCAGCGATATAAAGACACTGGACGATTCCCTGCGCATGATAAGCGAAGTAGGCTTAATAACAGATAAAGAGGAGCAGGCTAATAGTATAGTAAATGATATAAGCACGGGCTTTGCCTCCCTGCTTATAGCCACAAAGCCTAAGCGTGTAGCCTACTTTATATGGTATCGCCCATGGATGAGTATTGGTGCCGATACCTTTATCAGTACTATGATAAACGCCATAGGCTGGCAAAATGTCTTTGCAGACAAGCAACGCTATCCTGAAATTACGCTTGAAGAACTAAAGGGAAAAGCCCCGGAACTTGTACTGCTTTCCTCAGAGCCCTTTCCCTTTAAAGAAAAG
>JAFDXS010000151.1 GCA_018267795.1 Bacteroidota bacterium
GCAGCCACAGCGCAGAGCGTGGGCCCACCACCACTTTATATTTCCCTTTTTGCACCTTCTCCCATATCTCCACCCGTTCATTATTACTAAAGCGCGAATGGTACACACCGAGGTCATCACCAAAGTAGGCATATAATCGGCTCACCAGTTGGGTTGTAAGTCCTATCTCAGGCAGCAGCAGTATGGCTTGCCTGCCTGCTGCCAGTGCTTCTCTTATCTTGTTTATATACAGCAGTGTTTTCCCGCTGCCCGTTACCCCATGCAGCAGCAGCACGTCTTTTTCTTCAAAGGCTTTCCCTATTTCATCGTAAGCCTTCTGCTGTGCGGGGGTAAATGTTATGTCCCGTAGTTCCTCCTGTTTGGAATCGTAATTCAGGCGACCGACATCTATTTCAGTTATAGTAAAGATGCCCTTATCTGCCAGGCTTTTTACCTGTGCAGCACTGGCATTGCTGCGTTCCAGCAACTCCGCCTGCCGCACCACACCATTTTTCATAGATAGCTCGGTGTAGGCCATTATTACATCCAGTTGCTTGGGCGCGCGTTGCAGTTGGTCGAATAATGCCATCAGTTCGCTTTCCTGCTTATACAGTTCAGCAAGCGCTACTACCTTTTCCTTCTTAGGCCGGTAAGCCGGTTCCAGCGAATCATTAATGATGATCACCTGCTCTTCCAACAGTTCATTCAGCACAGCGGTAAAGTGTCGCAGGCCCACTATACTTCTCAGTTCGCTTATGGTCAATTCATTGCGAATTTCCAGCGCTTCGGCAGCCAGGTAGGCCTGGTCGCTCCACTCATATACCACGTCTTTTTCGCCGGCCCATTGCAGCCGGGTTTCGCCCATCAGCTTCAGGTGTGCGGGCAAGGCTGCCTGCATCACCTCGCCGGGTGCTGCCATATAGTAATGAGCTATCCAATGCCAGAATTTCAGTTGTCGCTCATTCACTACGGGCTCCTCGTCTATTATGCTGCGTATGGTCTTTACCTGGTAGGTCTCGGGCTGTTCATTATGCAGGCGCTCCACTATGCCCGCATATTGCTTGTTTTTGCCCAGTGATACCTCCACACGCATGCCGGGTTGCAGACCTGCCTGCAGCTCTTCCGGCACACTGTAGGTCAGCAGGTTAGGCATGTTCAGCGGCAGAATGATATCGGCAAAGCGGAAAGCGGAGGAATTTTTATTAGCAAACAGCGGAAGCATAGCTAATGCAAGTTAAACAAAACCTTTGTACCCTTTAGGCCGCAGCCTAATTACAAATTTGTATATATAATAATTTTATCCGTTATTTATCGTACCTTCGTAGGCTTACTTGTTACTTAATTAATATTTTTTACAAATGGCAAAGCAAACCGAAAGAAAATGTTCCTTTTGCGACCGCTTAGAAAGCGAGGTTAGCATTCTCTTTACAGGTATGAGGGGCAATATTTGCGATCAGTGTATAGAGAACGCCCATCACCTGCTGCAGGAAGCTACAGGTGCCGATGCTGAAAAGAAAAAGGAAAGCGGCAAAAATCTGCTGCAGGACCAGAAGATATACAAACCGCGGGAAATCAAAGATTTTCTTGACCAGTATGTTATAGGCCAGGACGATGCTAAGAAAATACTGTCGGTGGCTATGTACAACCACTACAAGCGCCTTACTATGCCACACAGAGATGATGTGGAGATTGAAAAATCTAACATCATAATGGTGGGTGAAACGGGTACGGGTAAAACATTGCTGGCTAAAACTATAGCACGCCTCTTACAGGTGCCTTTCGCTATCGTAGATGCCACGGTGTTTACCGAGGCAGGCTATGTAGGTGAAGACGTAGAAAGTATTCTCTCCCGTCTCTTACAGTCTTGCAATTTCGACGTGGCAGCAGCAGAGCGTGGTATCGTGTATATAGACGAAATAGATAAGGTAGGCCGCAAAGGTGATAACCCATCTATTACCCGCGACGTAAGTGGCGAAGGCGTACAGCAGGCATTGCTGAAGCTGCTGGAAGGCTCTGAAGTGCTGGTACCGCCGCAGGGTGGCCGCAAGCATCCGGAGCAGAAGATGGTAAAGGTAAACACCCAGAACATCCTCTTTATTTGTGGTGGTGCTTTTGAAGGCATTGATAAAATGATAGCCCGCCGTATACAGACATCTGCTATAGGCTACAACGCTATCAAAGCTACCAAAGAGCTCGACAGGTCAAACATCCTGCAGTATGCAAATGCACAGGACCTGCGCAGCTTTGGTCTGATACCTGAGTTGCTGGGCCGTTTACCAGTAGTTACCTACCTCAATCCGCTCGATCCCGCTGCCCTTAAACGCATACTCACCGAGCCTAAGAATGCACTCATCAAGCAGTACACCCGCTTGTTCGAATATGAGAACATAAAGCTGGAAGTAGAAGACGAAGCACTGGACTATATGGTGGCAAAAGCAGTAGAGTTTAAGCTCGGTGGTCGCGGTCTCCGTGCCATCTGCGAAATGATACTTACAGACGCTATGTTCGATCTTCCTTCATCCAATGATCATTTTGGCCAGTTCCACCTTACACTGGAATATGCCAAGAGCATGCTGGAACACTCCAAGCTTGATTACCTAAACCTGAAAGCAGCATAATTATTTGATAAACCTACTTTATAAGCACAACAATGCAGGAACTAATAGATAAACTGAAACACGACGCAGGATTAACAGACGAACAAGCAATAAAATCGCTGCAGACAATTAAAGAATACATCCAGTCAAAACTCCCGCCAATGATGCAGGGCATGGTCGACAATTTCCTCGGCTCCACAGGCGCAGACAACGACTTCATGGAACAACACTAAATAAATTGAATAAAATAAAATGACCCCTAAATAAGGGGTCATTTTATTTTAGGCTTTTCCTTGCATACATGTCTCGCAAATAGGCATATACAAGTACAATAATTAATTTGCTGTCTTCTTTAATTTTTTGTGATTATGATGCGATAGCTAAGTCTATTGTTAGACTACTCTTCAACAGGAAGAAATGTAACATTGTTCGCTAAAAGTTTATTTGGGATATTTGACAAAGCATACTTGGCTGAAAGCTTTGATTTTGCTGAATTATTATGAGAAATGCAAATGTCACAAATCTCCCAAAATGTCGCATTCTTCTCCCATGGGACATTTTCCGATTAGGGTTTACAGTATGTCAAAGAACTTATTGAGATGTGCACTTAGTGAGTAAGACACAGCCTTACCCCTCCTTAAGAGAGTCCTATGCAAGGTAGTATTATTAACAAGGGGTTTCCAAGAAAAGATATGCACAATTCTAAACGAAAAAGTCAAAATTAAAAAGTGTTGATTTTTGTCCAGCGTGAGTTTGTTGGCGGAGGCGCCAACAAGGGAGAATAAAATTCTCTCTTGTGATTTCTATCAATGTGCTACGCTAAACTGTTCTCCAACCTGAACATTTTTTGCTCGCGCGATTAAGATATAACTTCCAACGGGTAAGTCAATTACTGGTATCTCAGCCTCATAATTTCCGTAGGCCTGAATACTCCATTGTCGCCATAGCCTGCCACTGAAATCATAAATGGCAAAAGTAACCTGAATATCTCTAATGTTGATTAGCTGCACATTTAGATAAATGGATGCCGGATCAGGGTAAAGATTCAGCTTACACGCAGGCTTTTTCACATCATTTAATCCCGTGTACGTTTCGTAATAAAAACGCATCATATTATCGCCAGCTTGTTGTCTCCAGCTATTGCTTTTTCTATCCCACGTTGTATCGACGCTTTGTACTACATTGCCGTTGGCATCATAGCTGTTTGTTGTTTTTAGGTATTTGAAATATTGGTGGGCGCTGTCGTCCCAGATCGCTCTTATTTTCTCTATGGTCTTATGGTCTTTATTAAATGTTAGGGTGTATAGATTGTCATTGATCCAGCTACCCGGACCTATGCCAAATTTTGTGTCAATTATCTCTGTATTAGAATCGGGATAACTATAATTATATTGTGTCGAAGAACCCCAATCTAAACTGAGTATACGATACGTTGCATCATATGTGAAAATTGCACTGCTACTTTCTTGCCAGACACCGCTGCTATTTAAAATATAGGTCAGCACGGAATCTATTTTGTTAGCAGTGTTGTAGTAATATACATCTTTGTCTTCGGTGAGCCACATGCTATACCATTGCCAATAGGTGTTTTCTAATAACTGGCCTGTAAGAGAATATTTATATTCATTTGCATACAGATAAGCCCAGTTGTAGGCATTTCTACCTTTTGAAAAAGTAGTGTCGGAAATCTTATTATTGTAGGTGTCAAATACTCGCTCACTCTTAACACTATCGAACCAGATGTTGCGTGATTCATCCCAGTATTGATCTGTCGTTTGTATATTATTTTTATTTGCGTCCAATAAATTTATCTGTTGTAATGAATTAACCCATATGTGATGCAATGTATCGTTAAACTGCCATAGTGAACTTAATAAAGAGTCATTCGGATCATAACTTTTTATTGTTCTTCTGAAGGCATAATATCCCTTATTTTCAAATGAATTTATGTATTCATAACTGGTGTCATATTGCCCGTTGTAAGTCCAGCCGTAAACAGCCATATGTGGAGACCAGTCGTGCATGTATCTCGCATTGCCTTCTCTGTTGCCCAGGTAGCTGTATTGTGTGGAATCGAAAGCGATATAATTTAGGCTATCACAGTACCAGCTTGTCATGGCGCTTAGTCTGAATTTAGTGATTTGGGCAAAGCATAAGCCTGAATGAAAAATCAGAAAAGCACTAAATAGTAAAAGAGCATTTTTCATAGGTATAATTAACGTAATAAATATACGTAGAAAACGATAAAGGCTCCCGATGGGAGCCTTTATAAAATTTATTTCAACAAACGAGATTAGTATATATTCTTAGGATTATACTGTACGTCTGCTTCTTTTACTATTGTTGGGCGCAGCATCTGGTTCATGGCGTTTTGCTGGTCTCTTTGCAGCATTACGCGCTGCTGGCCGTTCAGCATATTTACAGTTGCAGGGTCAAGTGTTGCAGTCCAGCGGTTGAGTACGCTGATGAAGTACACTGCATTTGAACCTTTAATACCCGGTGACACTGCATTTGGCTTCAGGCCATCGTTGAATGTGTAGCCTGCTACTTTTGGTTCGTAGCCCAGTACCGGTACATAGGCAGAGCCGATAGTGAAAGAGTCTGCCTGCTGCACCTGCTGTTGTGTGCCACTTGCTATAGCATCCAGGTTGCCTGCGCTCTTATATTGGTCAGCTATCATTTTTGCTTTCTTGTCTTGCCTTACTACTGCTTCCAGTCTTGGACGTATGTTGGCATCTATCTGCATCAGGCCTTTGTCTTGTTTGCCGGATAGTTTTGCTACTACGTAGCGGTCTTCCTGAGAAAACACGCCTGATACATCACCTACCTTAGCGTCATACATCCACCTGATGATCTCGCGACTTGGGCCCAGGCCTGGTATAGTATAGTCGGCAGGTTTTACACCTTCGCCTTTTTTATCTGCCAGATTTTCTTTTTTCACTGCTGCGTCAAATGCTGCTGCAGTGGCATTCTTTCCGGCAAACTCTGTAGCTTTTGCATAAGCAGCGTTTTGGGTTACATCGCTTGGCGCGAGTTCTTTGCTTATAGTAGCCAGCTTCATAGCAGGTGCTATTGCCTTCTGATCTATAATGTGTATAAAGTGGTAACCAGAGTAGTTGTCGTTTGATACAGATACTACCTTGCTTTCGCCGGCTTTGCCTTCAAACACAAAATCACCAAATTCTTTAGAAAGGCCGGGGCGCTGCTGCAGGTCGAATGTATATTCTACATTTGCTTTGCCGTCATTTCCTTTATCGTCAGAATATTTAAGCGCCAGTGTTTTAAAGTCGGCACCTGCTTTTATAGCTGCTGCTATGCTGTCTATACGCTGCTTAGCTACGCTGTCGGGCAGTATGTCTTTACCTTGTCCTTTTGTTCTTACCAGTATGTGCTCGCATTTCACAGAGTCAGGCAGTTCTTTTTTGTCCAGTACTTTTGTCACTTTGAAAGAACCATTGTCGAAGTAAGGACCGTACACAGCACCTGCAGGCAACTGTAATATAGAATCGGCATACTGCGACATGAATGTTTTCTTATTTACATAAGCCGGATTGAAGTGATCGTCAGAATTTCTGTTCACTACATTTTCAGCATCTTTATCAGTAGCTGCAGCCAGTTCGTTTTTAGCAGTCTTTATTGCATCCAGCACTTTTGCAGTATCATCGTGAGAAGGCAGTATATCAAAAGATACATAGTCTATGCTTCTCATTGGTTCATTTACCATGAAGACTGATTTATGTTTTTGCACATAGTCGTTCAGGTCTGCATCAGTTAATTTTACAGCATCATCTTTTATAGCTGTAAACGGCACCTTCACAAAGCGAATGCTTGCTTTAGCGCTCTGGTCTTTTATAGTGTGGTCTATTATAAACTTAGGCGTGTATGCGCTCGCGTTTATAATATCTGTGAATTTGGTAATAGTATTATTACGCAGCACATAAGATTTTACGTTATTCCAT
>JAFDXS010000152.1 GCA_018267795.1 Bacteroidota bacterium
GTTAAATACTAATGAACTTCTGTTATTCATATTTGATATGGTTTATTCTTTCTGTATTCCTATTTGTTATTTAGTTTATTGGTAGTTTCATTCATCACATCTATTGCCTGTACGAAATAGCGTTCAATGATTCTAGCTTCCTCGTCAGAAAACGAAGCGATAAGTTGCTCCGACTTGACTCTGAATTCTCTGTAGAGAGGTTCTAATAAAGCCATTATATTTTTGGTAATGGGAACAATGATAACCTTCCGCCTGTCATCCTCTGCAAATTGTCTTTTTACCAATTTTTTCTTTTCAAATCTGTCGATCAAACCCGTAACAGCACCAGTCGTTAATCCTGTTAAGATTGAAAGTTCACCTGCAGTCATTTGTCCTTTTTCCATCAAAAAGCCCAGGTACTTATGGTCAGTTCCTGAAAGCCCTGCTTTTCGCCCAATAGCCTCATGCATCTGGATAGATGTGTACGAATGCGCCTGGTTTAGTTTTCTTATTCGAGTAATTATATCAGGACTCATTTGTCTTAGTGATTAAATATCTTAGTTGCAAAGATAAATTTAAATTGACAGATGCCAAAATGATTTCCTGCTGCCTCAGTGAAAGTGAGAAATCCATATTTAGGTGTATTTTTAATAAGCAGAATAAATATGCCGGAAGAAGCAAATGACAGCTTTCAGATTCAATACGGTTACACCTCATCCTGTGCTAAGCCCATACATTGCCAAAATGTGTGTTTTTGAAAGCAATGGCCGTCTTCCTGCAGAGGACAGAAAGCTGATTGTTCCTAATGCAAATTTTAAGCTTACCCTTACCTACCGAAATGGAATTGAAGCTCAGGTAGCCGGTAAAACTTTCATCCAGACTGAAAACAGGCTAAGTTTAACAGGCCTTATCGATTCCCCTGTCATTCTCGATTCACAGGAAGACACACAGACAGGTACAATAATAATCGAATTCAATCCACTTGGAGCCTATCGCTTTTTTCGTTTATCCTATGTTGATGTCAAAAATCAAATTGTTGATCTTGAGGATCTTGTAGGTAATAATATAAATGATTTTCAATCGCAACTCATTGAAGCCCAAACAGTAGAACTAAAACTACAACTCCTGCAAAATTTCCTGATCAAGCAATTAACAATATCAACTGCTGACCCGATTTATGACTATTGCATCAATCGCATATCAACGTCCCAAGGCCTCGTCACAGTAGCAAAGCTTGAAAAAGAAACCGGCTATAGCTCTCGCTGGCTTCATGCAAAGTTTTCAGAACACCTGGGTACGGGAGCTAAAAATCTCGCAGAGATAGTCAGGTTCAAACAATTTTACCGGGTATATGCAACAGGAGTTAAGCTGCAGAACTTAAAAGATCATATTTACCATTATTACCACGATCAATCCCATTTCATCCGGGCATTTAAAAGATTTACAGGATTTACCCCCACAGAGCTGCAAAACAGCATAAATGAACTCAGTACCAGGAATTTCAACAGCTAATTCCGATTTGTACAATACGCAATAATGCCGCCTATCTACTTTTGTATAAAAATAAATACAATGGAAAAGAACGATTTTTACTGCAGCATCTCCGCAAAGATAAGTGCCGGCGAAGCAATGAAAAAGATAAGTAATGTACCCGGATGGTGGGGTGTTACGTTCGCTGGAAATGCAGAAAAGCAAAATGATAAGTTTGTAATAAAAATGGGTGGCGACTCTTTTTTTGATTTTACGGTGGCCGAATTGATTCCTCGCAAAAGAATTGTTTGGCAAATTACGGATTGCAATATGCCCTGGTATTCCGATAAAAAAGAATGGGCTAATACCAAATTGATTTTTGATCTTAAAGAAAATCAGGGTGAAACAGAGCTAAGTTTTAAACATGAAGGCCTTACGCCGGATGTTGAATGTTACAAAGACTGTGCACCAGGCTGGACTCATTGGATCAAGACAAGCTTATTTTCCTATTTTACTAAAGGAGAAGGGGTTTTCAGGCCAAGTACAATATAAAGTTGTTTATCGAGCATAGGCAGATAAAATATGAAAATGACAAACAACAGATATAATACTGTAACGTACACTGTAGAAATTAAGCTTGCCAAATCTCCGAAAGACGTTTTTAGTCATCTCATTGATCTTTCAAAATGGTGGCCCGAAGATTTTGAGGGTGAAAATATCAACCTAAATAGTGAGTTTGTATTAAAAACTGGCGATTCGCATTATTCCGGAAACAAAGTTGTTGAATTTGTGCCGGATGAGAAACTGGCATGGCTTACAACTGAGAGCATACGCAAAACAGACAACTTCGAGTGGACAGGAACAAAAATGATTTTTGAATTAATACCCCAGGGCGATGATACTTTGCTCAAATTTACCTACGACGGTGTCGTTCTTGAGGATGAATATGACAGATTAATTCAGATATGTGATATGACCGTAAAAGAATGGTTTTACAATTTTATTATAAATGGGAAAGAGAAGTTAGCTTAATTAAGATAAAAATGAAAAATAAAAATTTTACCACCTTCATAGAAGTTTCTAAATCTCCTCAAAGTGTTTTCAAGTGCATCACTGCTGATGTTGCTAAATGGTGGGGTGGCAATGATCTTGAAGGGAAAAGTATTGATCTGAATGACGAATTCATTATAAATCATCCCGGTGCGCACTATTCTAAACAAAAACTAGTTGAGGTTATTCCTAATAGGAAAATTGTATGGCTTGTTACTGATAGCACGCTGTCTTGGTTAAAAAAAGACCAGCACGAATGGACGAACACAAAGATGGTTTTTGAGATAAGAAACCAGAATGATAAAACTGTTCTCCATTTTACACACGAAGGACTTACTCCTGAAAAGGAATGCTACGCAATGTGCAGTAAGGGCTGGGATACAGTTATTAAAGACTATTTGTTTAACTATCTCACTCACGACAAACCTCACTTTTAATTGTAAACTTTAGGTACAAAAAACAGTTTATTCAGCCTCAACTAATATCTGAAGCTGAATAAACTGTAGTGCTTATTAGAACATATATTCTGATGATTAAATAAATGTAACTTTCGACAAATCAGCTCCCATACCTTTTAGTTCGGCATAAGTTAACTTGTCCATCATTGCGCCATCAAAACAGATAGTTTTAATGCTACGATAGTATTTGTTTGTTAAAGCATAAGTTGGCCGAAAAGAGACATTCTTGAGTGTAGCACCATTAAACGTAGCCTCATTTAATGCTGCTTTATCAAATTTTACGCCTGTAAAGGCCTGTCCGTCAAGACAGAGTCCACGTAAATCAGACTGCTTAAAATCCACATCGTTAAAGACACAGTTCTGAAAGATTGTTTTTTGAAGATCAGTATTGACCAGTTTTACATCAATCAATTCTGCGTCAATAAATTTTGCATTTGTAAGTCCTGATGCATTAAATTCAGTGCGCACAAGAATGGTCTTGTCAAAGCTCGCACCTGTTAGCGTATTCGCAGAAAAGCTGCAATCCGTCAAATTTGCCCTATCAAAATTAACTTCACGCATATCACTACCTGAAAACAAACTCCCTGTAATATCTGCATCCTCAAAGCTGGAGCCGCTCAGTGCACTGCCATTAAATTTCATTTTATGGGCGACAACGCCGGCAAAATCACTTCTTGTCAATTTGCTACCACTAAAATTTGTCAGCAATTTTCGCTCCTGCTGCTCATTGCTTGCCTCACTATTGGTTTGCTCAGCATTAATGTTGCTATCAGCGGTCATCTTTAGAGCTGTTTCGTCCACCAAAGACTGGAAATTTTCAGAGAAATAATTAAGGTCAACGCTTAAAATTTCGGCCAACCGGTTTATAGTAACAATATCCGGAATTGATTCTCCGCGTTCCCATTTTCCAACTGCCTGCGGGCTAATAAATAAAAGTTGGGCAAGTTGCGCCTGAGACATGCTTTTATCTTTCCGCGCTTTGGCAATTTTGTTGCCGATCATTTTAGTATCCATAATGCTTTTGTTTCGTTTTTTTTGATACTGCAAAGTTATTTTGGTCTATATCAGGAATCAGCAAAAGCACCGTCCTTATTGGTTGTAGCTACGCTACTTGCAGTTGTAATTTAACAACCGTTAGTAGTATTGATGGAAATTTAAGTATTCTTTGCTAAACCGGAGAATTGAATAGACTAAAGTAGAAAGCCATAAATAAAAACGGGAGCGGTCTGCTCCCGTTTGGCCATTTTCAGTTGACTGGTAAGGGACATCCTTACTTTTTCATTTGTTCAATAGCTTTCCAGCCTGCCGGGGTAATGCCCATAATTTCTGTAACAATACCCAGCGCCTCATAAGTATCAAAGAAAGTCATCCGCGCGATTGGATGATCTACTTCCGAGATGATAGGGTGGCCCTGTCCTTGCAGATCAGCAATGATACCATCAAATCCTTCAATTGGCAAACGGTAGGCGATATGTTGCACACCACCCAGGGGGTGCTTGTCCAGGTAATCCTGGAACATATTTTTTCCTGATAGAGGCTGCACCAATTCAATAAAAGTACCTCCATTGTAGGTTTGTGAGGTCAGCCATTCACTCTCCACCGGTTTGCCGTAGTAGCTTAGGCCTATATCCTGCGCCCGCACTCTATCCGGCGGCGGAAAACCTGCAATGCCAATGGAAGTACCTAAGAATTTCATAGCTACTTCAATATCCCGAACCACCCAGCCTATCTGGGCCAGTTCCAGGCTTGCTATTATATTACTGATATCGCTCATGTTTTTTTAATTAAGCTAAACTGCTTTAAGCACCCATAGTCCCTGTCTTCACCTCTCCGCTTCGTTTGTAGTTGGCCATAAAAACGCCACTTGGTGTCACAACACTTTCCGTTAATGTAAACGCTGCGGGACTCGCTTCATTATCAAATAATTTTTTTCCTTTTCCAAGTATTACTGGATAAGTCTTGAGCCAAAGCTCGTCCACTAAATCATGCTTCAGTAGTAGCTGAACAAGCTCGCTACTGCCCCAGACTACAATATTAGAGCCTTCTGAATTCTTGAGTTTTTCGATGTCAGCCACGCTTGTAAGGAACACCGTATTTTTCCAATCTGACTTTTTCACAGTGTTGGACAGTACATATTTAGTAACATCATTGATACCTGGCCAGAGTTCTGCATGTTCAGGCCAATAACTCTCAAATATTTCAAATGTCTTTCTGCCCAAAAGAAGATCTGCCGGTTCCATTTGCTTTTTCATGAACTTCCCAGAAACTTCATCAGTATAGGGTGCACTCCAGCCACCGTATTTGAAACTACCCGATGCATCTTCTTCTGGTCCGCCGGGTGCTTGCATTACCCCGTCTAATGTGATAAATGTTGAAACGATTATTTTTCTCATGGTTACTGTCTCCTTTTATGATTTGTTTTTTAAAAGTTAACAATACAAATGTCGGCAGCAGTGTTATAATATATGCGGTGTGCATGCGGCAAATTATAGGGCCGAATGCGACAGGGAGGATAGTCAATTACTAGAGAGCATGTCAGTTATCTGCAATCGCAACACAGCTACCTGCAATTACCTTCCATTTATCATCGAAAAATCTCCAGACGCGTGTATAGCGAAGCGTTGCAGAGAAAACAGAACTGTCATATTTTCCCGCAATAAATATTCTGGAAACAATTGTTGTAATATCGCCACTTTCTTTTACAATACGCTCTGATGCTTCTAAAGTATCAATAATTAACTTGCCTGAATTGTAGGCTTCCAAATCCATTTGTTTTGAAATTATTTGCCCCGTTTGATTGACAAAAATTAAATTGTCATCTAGCAGCTTATCTAAAGCAGCTGCGTCATTATTTTTTACTGCCTGCAGCAATTTTTCTTCTTCAATAATGGCTTGCGATTTCATGGTGGTAATTATTATGTGTTGGGTTTAAATTTGTGAGATTAAATTAATCCATCTCTTATTGTTTTATTGATCAATTCAATAGTACTGGCTGAACCTGTTTTACGAAGTAGGTTTTTACGGTGAGAGTTTACGGTATCTTTGCTGATATATAAGATATCAGCAATCTCTTTACTTGACTTGCCTTCTGCTAACAAATAAAGTACTTCCTTTTCTCGTTTGCTCAATAAGTCACTTTTTTTCCCGAAATAGCTTTTAACATCTACATTAAGATAAGATGGTTCGCCATCCATGCCGATATAGGATAAAACTGGTTTGTCGCTTTTTTTTAGGTGGGAGATGTCCGTAAATACAATTAAGCTTCTTAATACTTTACCTAAACTATCATTATGTATAATAACTACTTGATGCATGATGCGAATGTATTCGTCACTTTTCTTTTTTATCCGATAATCAATTCGCAGTTTATATTTCATCTGCTTTTCAGGAGGTAATCCTAATATAAAATTCACACAAACGTCCTGACAATCTAGGAACCATGCACGATCATCAGGATGTATGCTTTCCATTAATAATTTTGGAGTGACCTCATCTTTGGCATAACCCAACATAGTGGTGACCTCATCACTAACAAAATCAAAACG
>JAFDXS010000153.1 GCA_018267795.1 Bacteroidota bacterium
CTGTCCGTTCAGGAACAGCAAAAAACCCATTGCCGGCGTGCATTAGCATCGCTGTAGAAGCCGACTGTGAGAGAAAGGTTTTTTTCATTTTTTAATTTGTTGGAAAAAGGGAAAATATTTTTAAGAATGCAAAGAAAAGAGTTTTTTCAATACGAATAACACAATTTATCATTATTTAACAGTGAGCCTGTTCACTCCAGCCTTTGCCTGCTGGTCTATAGAGGACTGAAAATCATGATTGTGCATGGAGAGACATTCCCGGTAGCGCTCCAAAGCCTCTTTCTGTCGCCCGCTGTGCTCATATATGAAAGCCATTTGCAAGGCAGCGCGGGCGGCATAGTAGTCAGTATGGTCGCGACCCATATTTATGGTCTGCTGGTAGTATTGAAGGGCTTTACCTTCTGAGCCGAGTTCATCACAAGCTCTCCCAAGCCGGAAGCAATACTCTAGTTTATCAGAAATATTACTGAAGGAATGTTCATTTACCGTATTTAACTTATCCAGCGCCTGTTTGTAATAACCTCCATCAAGATATAGCCTTGCCTGCAATAGGGTAATATTGGGCCACTTGCCTTTTTCGGCAAAGCGCATGGCTTGCTTATCGGCATCTACCTGTGCATTTCCCCGGTTTATTATTTGCGCCATGCAATAGTTTGCCTGCGTCAGATCATGCTCCAGGTAGTATGCAAGCCCCATCTTTTGCCAGGCATCTTTTACAAATAGCTTTCCCTTGTATGCATTCAGGAATTTCTTAAAATAAGTAATACTTGTAGGGTCTTGTTTATAAAGCAGCGCAGAGGCCATCTCGTACTGGAAAATGGGGAATTTATCATATTCACTATTGCCCTCTTCTTCTTTCAATGTTTGGATGGTAGCATCAGCCTTCCTGTAGTTTACAGCAATATTTGCTTTTACAAAGGTGAATAGCAAGTTGTTGTTAGTGGGGAATTGGCTACTGTTGAGAAAATTCCACACTACGGGCTGCTGGGATAACAGGTAGAATTTTAAATAAGTATGCAAAATAATAGCCTCTTGCTGCAGGGGCTCATCGCTATTGTGCTTGTTTATGAAGTCTTCCAGTTTCTCTACGCCTTTGCGCACATTGCCCTTCATGCCAAACATGGATGCTATCCATTTATAATTATCAGGAATGGTACCTACTACTGTTTCTTCAAGGCCCAGGAAAACTTTATTGTATTCGAACGAAGGGAATTTTTCATTGTTTTCTTTTATCAGTAAATAGGACTTCCTGAATAATGTAGCAGCTTTGAAATTATCACCCAGGCGAACATGTACTAAAGCCCAGTGGAGGTATATACCTGCCCTGCATAGTCGCTGCCAGGGAGAATTTTCATCACCTTGCTCCAATAGCTGCAAACGCGCGTCCATGTGCGATTTACGCTGTTCATACTCCCTCCTGTCACAATTTAGCAACAGCAGTAAACAATCATCATAATCGGCCAGGTAGGTGGGCATAAGATTATATGGATGTTGTATTATTTCGCGGCGCACCATCGCATTTCCTTCTGCTGTGTGCAATGACATATAATATTGATATGCCTTATTGCAATTGGCATTATAGTCAAATATATAATCATCGGCCAATGCTGTGCCGGCAATAGAAAACAACAAACAAAAAACAAACAGCAACTTATACCTCATCCAGGAAACAAAAATATAGTTCTATGCTTGCTGTAGCAATTAAATTTCCTGCCATAGGTACGTACACATATTTTTTGGGCTTGACATTCTTAAGTCGTAAATTCGCTCTTGAAATGGCCAGGTAATCGCCAAACATGCTGTTTTGGCATGTTATTTGAATTGTTTAACCAAAATCTAATTATTTATGAGAGTATTTCGCCACATCGCATCTTGCGCACTTTTAACAGTTGGCCTTGCAGGTACTTTATTTATGTCTTCATGTAGCAAAGACAGCGCTAAATGGGGAGATAAGTTTGTAGGTTCTTATAATGGACATGAAACTTGCACTACCGGCAGCGACGATTACACTGCTACTATAAGTGCAACATCTACACCTGACATGACAATTACCCTGCAAAACATTTATGGTCAGGGATTCAGTGCTACTTGTACTAAAACCGGTGATCAGACGTTCACTTTTAGCGGTTCTCAAAGCCCTGCTACATTTACCGGCAATGGTACATTAAATGGTAACCAGCTTACAGTGGTTTACACTATCTCTACTGCTACGGTTAGTAACTCTTGCACTTTTATCGGCAACAAATAAGCTAACGATAAGAATATAAATAAAGGGCTGTCAATGACAGCCCTTTATTTATTTATCACGTTGAATATTACTTCATACTAGGTTTACCATTACCTGTAGTATTCTGATTGGTATTTTTATTCTGAGGATTAGTATTTGCATTATCCTTCATTGATGGTTTACCATTACCTGTTGTTACTGGCTGCGGGGCTGGAGTTGCCTCTGTTTCCTTTGAGCCAGAGTGATGATGCACTACTGTTTTTGTGGTAGTTGTGGTAGTTCCTTCTTTGTCTTTCTGTGCCATAGCACCTTTCAGTGAATCTGCCTGAGCTTGCGCTTTCATTGTTTCCATGTTAGCAGCATTTACTATAGAGTCTTGCTTTGCCTGGGCCGCAGCAGCTTCCTGCACTTTTGCAGCATTAGCTATTGAATCTTGTTTTGCCTGTTCAGAAGCGGCATTATTTCCCGAGTTACATGAGTACAAAGCCAACATGCCTACTCCTAATAATAAAAGTGACTTTTTTTTCATCTGTTTGCAGTTTTGTGTGAACAAAAATATTCCTTATTTAGGTATTAATCGCATGGTATTAAATTAAATTAACCTGCTGCGAATGGTAAAGATAACATTATCTATTTTACAGTTTGCGGCGTTGCCGGAGTATTCTGCGCCTTTATAGTTGTCAGTATAGAGTCTGCCCGCTTTTTCGCCATGTCATTTATTATAGAATCATTTTTTGACTGCATTTCTATTTGCAGCGCATTAACACGTGCATTCACTATAGAGTCAACCTCTGCATGTGAGGGTGGCTCCTGAGTGCCTCCTGAACAGGAAGCAAATAATATTGTAATGCAGCTAAATAATAAGACATGTACTTTGTTGACCATATAGCGTATTTGATATGCAAAAATATCATTATTGGGCAAGAAGAGAAAATCAGCTTGCCTCAATAGTGCATAAGTTTACATAATATCAGGCTTTTTCTACTTGTTAGTTCTTTCTTTCAGATATTCCTCTGCTTTTTCAAGATCGTTATCCGCTGCAATTATGGCATTAAGCACCTCCTGTGTATCTACATTGTATTTCTTTTGGAGGTCGGTAATCTCTTTGTCCTGTTCGTCGTAAGCTTTTTTACGATCAGTGCTTTGTTGTGACATGATTATTGTTTTTAATGAAACATGGAAAAAATCGTGCCGTATTTTATTTTTAAAATTTCCCCGCAAAACATTTGCACAAATCAGAAATTTGCACTTATCTTTGCAGCCCAAACTGATAAACGGATCGGTAGTTCAGTTGGTTAGAATGCCGCCCTGTCACGGCGGAGGTCGCGGGTTCGAGTCCCGTCCGGTCCGCAAATAGGTCTTGAAACCCGCTCGATGAGCGGGTTTTGTTTTTGTTCCTATACAAGTTTTCTTAAGCCCTATATCAATAATTTCAAAAACAGGAACACTCCTGTTGCTGCCCCCAATCCACCTGCTATTCTTAATATAGCTTCACCATTTTTCTCTTCCAACAGCAATAAGCCAGCTACGGCACCAGCAATATGCAATCCTAATGTAGTGAGAAGAAACCCTACAATGTATTCTGCTACTTTATGCTGATTGGGAATCTCTGCACCATGAGAATAGCCATGATAAAAACCAAAAAGGCCTACTGCTACGGCAGCTATTAGCCAGGCTATCTTCTTATTAATGGCTATGGCCAGCCCTAATAATAGCACTGAAAGCGCTATACTTAGCTCGGTATATGCTACTGGTATTTTTTGAATCCCTACCACTCCTCCCAGGCACATCATAGCCAGAAATGATGCGGGTACACGGTAAATAGCTTTACCACCTAATTGTGCGCTCCAGGCACCTACGGCTACCATTGCTATTATGTGATCTATGCCTGTAAGCGGGTGCAAAAAGCCACTACCGCCAAAACCATGCGCCCATAGCGTTGCAGGAAAGAAGAGAAAGCCTATAAATAGAAATTTACGCATGGTGAGCCTTTTGAGCTTTGTGATCCTTTATTATTACAACAAGGGCTATTATAGCCGGCACCATAGGGAATAAAGCAGTGTACATTCCTGAAAAATACTCATAGCCAACACCTTGTTTAAACATACGTACAACAGGGAAAACAAGAACATGTGTAGGCTCGCCGAGTATCATACCTACTATCATAAACCAAAGGATAAAATTGCCGAAGGCCTGTCGTTTCCATAAGCTCCAGGCCGCAAACACCCATATTACAGGGCCGAGGAATGCGATAAAATAATTAAATTCTTTGTCGCTCCATGAATGGCCTGTAATAGCTGCTATACCCCTATTAAAATGCGTAATCGTTTCTTCTCCTACATGTACGTAAAACAGGGCCTGCAACAGTAAATATAACGGCACCAGCTTGTAAGGATCAGCAGGAGCCATAGCAGTGGTTTTTCGCCAGCCGATCATGCCCCCCATCATAGAGCCAGCGATAACACCTACCGGCAAGATACCGGCTTGTGTGCATAGCGTAACACCATAAATAATAACAAGTGTTACGAAAAGCGCAGACCAGAGATTGACTTTTCTTTTTGTCGGGAGAGCAAGTTCTGTATTAGCAGCTATCATCTCTCCATTAGGTTTTATAAGCCGCATAATGCCGTATGCACTTAATAGAAACAGGACCATAGCAGCAAATACAGCTAAAAAATACTCGTGCTTATAGGTACTTATGCTGCCAAGCTCAACTTTGAATTGAAGTAATGATTCAGCGATATTGTAGAAGAAAGCCCAACAGCCAAAGAAGAAACCTGCAGTGGTTCTTTTTGCTAAGGAATAAGCTCCGAAAAGCATTACTGAGGCCGGAAAGCATACCAATATGATAAACCATGCGGTATAGTCTAATGCCATGCCTTGCTTAAAGAAGCCTGGATAGTTGCTTTGAATAAAAGATGCATAACCTGATGCAAAGCGTATTGCATTGAGGATTATAAACAATGCTATGCTTAGAATATAGAAAGGCAGTGCTGCATTCTGCTCCGGCAAAGGCTTATGAAAGTATTTGAGCCAGCAAATAATTGATAGCAGACTTACAAACACAAATTCAATAAAGGGCCATAGACCTGCTATATTAAATAATAAAAGCGCCACACTAATAACTGCGGCCACTACCCATAATAAACTACTCAGTCTTGAATGTTCCATGTTATCTCATATTTGATATTAATAATCGCCTATTAACCAAATGGTTAATAGGCAGCGTAAAAAAATTTAACCTTTTGAAAGGAGCTTATTTTTTATCCATTCCTTTCGCTCTTGCAGCCAGGCTTTATACGCAGCATCGTTCTTTTTAAAAATTTTCTTTAACATGGGTTGCGCTATAAAGGGGTATATACACATTGCCACCATATCAGTAAAAAACATTTCGGCATTTACTTTTCCTGCGAACTCTTCGCTGATCTGTTTTTCAAATATGGCTAAGTTTATATTTCCCTTACCGGCAAATAACTTCGATACCCTTTCAGGATTTGTATTTAACTCCTGGATTACAAATATTGATATGCCAGGGTTTTGTACCAGCGAATCGATAGTATGATCTATGTAATCGCTGACTTTGTTTCTTAATAGCTTATCACTGTTTAACAGTTCTATTATTCGTGATAAGAAAATCCGGAAAGCTTTTTCAAAAACCTCATTGAATAATTGTTCCTTAGTCTTGAAATAATAATGCAGCATAGCCTTATTAAGACCTGCTTCATCAGCAATCTCCTGCATACGAGCGCCGGCAAGTCCTTTTTTATAAAAGATACCGGTAGCTACTTCCAGTATTTTGTCACGGGCGTTTAATGTTTCATTCATACAAGAGAATTAACCATTTGGTTAATAAAGATAGGATATGAGAATGAATTAATAAGCAGGCGGTAAGCATTGCCTGCAAAATTTCCGGAATTTCCGGTTTTTTCCGGTGGCGGAAATTTTGCTATACATGGTTTACTAAATGATATTCAATTAATTAGGGTAAAAATTTCCGGTTAGGCGGTAAATTCCCTGATCGTACCTTTTCTGAGATTAGCATACGCCGTAATTGAATAATTCGTGATGGGTTTACAGTATGTCAAAGAACTTATTTGCAATTGTGCCTTGGTTAGACTCCTTGCATATTATCAGGAGATGTCTCTCTTGCGGTCAACATGACGAACCTGATTTGGCAAGGTAGGATTATTAACAAGGGGGTTCCAAAAAAACATATCCACATTAATGCAAAATAAAACATTAAAA